>JARFQI010000114.1 GCA_029287855.1 Arenicellales bacterium
TATGGTTCGGTGGCCCGGTAAGACAGGAGCATCTTTTCGTTCTGCATGATAGCAGTAATATGTGGGACAATACATTGCAGATCAACGACAACCTGTGCCTGACTACTTCAGCTGATTTTCTTGATGCGCTTGCTGGTGGCCAAGAACCAGGCCAATATTTACTCGCCCTCGGTTGTGCCGGCTGGGCACCCGACCAGCTAGAATATGAAATGTCAGAAAATTCCTGGGTTTTCGCAACGGCTGACAACGAGGTGATCTTTAACACGCCTGCTGGCGATCGCTGGGAGGCCGCGGCCAGGCTTGCCGATATCGATCTCACCAAGATGTCCTACTATTCTGGTAAAGCATGAAACCGGAGACCTACCTGGGCTTCGATTATGGAACAAGGCGGATCGGTGTTGCGGTAGGTAATAGTGTGTCTGCCAGCGCTTCCCCGCTCGATACTATAAACGTCAAGAACGAGCAGCCTGACTGGCAGCACATCACTCGCCTGATTGAAGAATGGCAGCCCGATGCACTAATCGTTGGCTGGCCTATCCAGATGGATGAAAGTGATAACCCAGTGACCGCAAAAGCACGGCGATTTGGTAATCGCCTGCATGGACGCTACCGTCTCACCGTGCATCATATTGATGAAAGACTAAGCTCACATATGGCACTATCTGAAATACGCGAGGCAGGCTATAATGGCCGACGCTCGAGGGGTCTTGTCGATAGCTATGCAGCACGCGAGATCCTGCAAACCTTCTTAAATGGACTGGCCGGGAATGACAAAGAAGATTGATGTCGAAGTCTCTGCACTACTCGACAAACTGGTCACTGACATTACACCCCTGCTAGCAACCAATCCCATTATTATAGGTATTCATACCGGCGGCTCATGGCTGGCAGACATTCTCCATGACAGGCTGGGGATTACTGAGCCCTGCGGCAGTCTGGATATCAGCTTCTATCGTGATGATTTCAGCAGAATTGGCCTGAATCCACAGGTCAAGGCCTCTCATTTGCCAATGGATATTAGCAACCGTCATATTCTGCTGGTTGATGATGTACTGCAGACTGGCCGTACCATACGTGCTGCCATGAATGAAATTTTTGATTATGGCAGACCCGCTTCCATTCGCCTTTGTGTACTGGTCGAGCGGAAGGGTCACGAACTTCCCATTCAGGCAGATTACTGTGGCATGAGCCTCGAACTCAGGCCTGATCAGCAGGTCAAGTTATGTGGTCCGGAAAACATGTCATTGATCATTGGAGACAGCAAGTCGTGAGCCAGAATATTCAATACACTGGCAATGGCAAACTACGCCACTTTCTTACTATTGATGGCCTGCGCAAAGAAACACTGGAACAAATCCTCGTCACAGCTGAAAAATTTACCCAATTTGGTCAGCGCGACATAAAGAAACTGCCATTGCTACGTGGCCACACCGTTGTCAACCTGTTCTTTGAAAACAGCAGCCGCACACGCACTACCTTTGAAATTGCCGCCAAACGACTGTCTGCAGATGTTATCAATCTGAATCCTACCACTTCGTCTACCAGCAAGGGTGAAACACTGCTGGATACAGTAAACATTCTGGAAGCCATGCACACCGACCTGTTTGTCATACGCCATGCAAAAAGCGGCGTTGCGGAATTGATTGCTGCGCATGTCCCTGATCATGTACACATCATCAATGCCGGTGATGGCCAGCATGCACATCCGACCCAGGCTATGCTAGACATGTTCACTATCCAGCAGTACAAAGGCCCGTTCCATAAACTGCGTATCGCGATTGTCGGCGACATTCTGCATTCACGTGTAGCAAGGTCACAGATACATGCCCTGAATACACTTGGTGCTCATGAAATCCGTGTCGTCGCACCGAATAGCCTGCTGCCTGCCCAGATAGAGCGCCTTGGTGTACATTCGTATACCGATCTCAGTCAGGGCCTCGATGGTGTTGACGTAGTGATGATGCTGAGATTGCAGAAGGAGCGAATGCACAATGCCTATCTGCCCAGCGAGCAGGAATATTTCAACCTCTATGGTTTAACGACCGAGAGCCTAGCTGCAGCGGCAGACGATGCCATCGTAATGCACCCCGGCCCGATTAACCGCGGACTTGAAATTTCGTCTGAGGTGGCCGATGGCCCACGCTCTGTGATCCTGCCACAGGTGACCAATGGTATTGCGATCAGAATGGCTGTGATGGCGATGATTCTGGGCGGAGAGAGCAATGGCTGAAGCAGGTAACATCCATATCCGTGGCGGTCGAATCATTGACCCGCAAAATAACGTCGATAGTGTTGACGATCTGTTCATCAGCCAGGGCAGGATAGTTGCAACAGGTAAAGTACCGGATGGGTTTACTGCTGACGAAACCATTAATGCAGAGAATCAGGTTGTCTGTGCAGGACTGGTAGACCTCAGTGTCCGTATGCGTGAACCCGGCCTGGAATATAAAGCGACGTTGAAGAGCGAGAGTGCTGCTGCTGCAGCGGGTGGCATCACTACATGCTGCTGCCCACCCGACACCAAGCCGATAATAGACACGCCGGCAATGGCAAACATGCTGACACATCGTGGAGTCGAGATAGGTTTGACCCAGGTTTTGCCTGTGGGCGCGCTAACGACCGAACTAGGTGGTGTAATGCTGTCTGATATGTTCGCATTGAGCCAGGCGGGCTGTGTTGCATTCAGTAACGCAGACACCCCAATAACCAACACCCTGGTGATACGGCGCGCAATGGAATATGCCTCCAGTTTTGATCTCCTGGTAATACTCCATGCCAACGATCCCTGGCTGACTGACGATGGCTGCATGCATGAAGGAGAGATAAGCACTCGACTTGGACTGTCAGGCATTCCCGAAGCGTCTGAAACGGCCATCATCGCACGTGACCTGGCACTCATTGAACAGACCGGCGTGAAGGCACACTTTGCCCGCATCTCCTGTGCTCGTTCCGTTGACCTTATTGTGCAGGCGAGAGAGCGCGGCCTCAAGGTAACTGCTGATGTGGCAATTCATCATCTACACCTCACTGATTTTGATGTCGGTAGCTTTAACAGCTTATGCCGAGTTATGCCGCCATTGAGATCAGAAAGAGATAAAGACCGTTTGCGCCAGGCCGTCGCTGCTGGAGAGATACAGGCCATCTGTTCCGATCACCAACCGCACGAGAAAGATGCCAAGCTTGCAGCCTTTAGCGAGGCAGAACCGGGAATATCCGGCCTTGAAACTCTGTTGCCTCTTGGTTTGAAACTGGTTGATGAAGACATCATAGGTATGAATACCTTAATCAGCAGCTTAACTTCCGGACCGGCTTCCGTGCTGGGTATCAACGCAGGTGACCTTGGGCCTGGAAAGCAGGCCGACGTCTGCATTTTTGATCCTGAATCTGAGTATCTACTCGACAGTTCAAAGTTTCTCAGCAGAGGCCGCAACACCCCGTTTCAGAACTGGCCACTGCGAGGGCGGGTCAGTCATACCATACATGCTGGCAGACTCGTCTATTCAGTAAAATAGACATTATCAGCAAGAAATAGCTGTAGAACTACTCGCAAGATATCACTGGAATACTTCATATGATGAACCCCAAAACAGATCATCCCAACGTGATTGATGTCCATCTGGATGATTTCGAAGAAAAGGTACTCAAACATTCACACAACACACCGGTACTGGTTGATTTCTGGGCTGACTGGTGCGGTCCCTGTCATGCTATTGCACCAAACCTGATCAAGGCAGTTGAAGAGGAAAATGGCCGTATTTTGCTGGCCAAGCTCGAAGTTGACGAAGGGGAAAACATGAAACTTGCCGGTCGTTATAATGTCCGCGGTTTCCCCACTATCATGCTGTTTCAGAATGGTGAAAATGTGGCGCATTTCACCAGCGCTCGGCCAATGCATTTTATTCGAGAGTTTATTCATCAGCATCTTGGTCCTGAAAACGACTGATATTCATCGACTGCAGCACCTAACAGGTATACCATCTAACGAATACCTTAAACGATTAATATGCCGCACCAAGCTAAATACATAAACAGCCTTGAACACATTGCCAGCGGCAAGGTCAGGGATATCTATCGCATTGACGACGAGCGCCTGCTGTTCGTCGCCAGTGACCGCCTTTCAGCCTTTGATGTGGTGATGCCGACACTGATTCCCGGCAAAGGACGCATCCTCACCCATTTCGCTGAGTTCTGGTTTCAACATACACGACATATCATCCCTAATCACCTGATCTCAACCGACATCTCCAACCTGCCTGTAACAGAAGAAGAAAAACAGTGGCTTCAGGGACGCAGCATGATTGTCAGGAATCTCAAGGTAATCCCGGTCGAAGCCATTGTGCGTGGATACCTGGTTGGTTCCGGCTGGAAGGAATACCAGCAATCACAAAGCATTTGCGGCATTGCACTGCCTGCAGGACTGCAACTGGCTGACAAACTGCCTGAAGACCTTTTTACACCATCGACTAAAGCAGCGGCCGGAGATCATGACGAGAATATCAGCTTTAAAGTACTGGTCGATAAAATTGGTCAGCAGCAGGCCGAGCAAATTCGGGGTGTCAGCCTCGAACTCTACCGTTATGCCAGTGACTATGCACTGCAGCGCGGCATTATTATTGCTGATACCAAGTTCGAGTTTGGTGTTGATGAGCAGGGACAGATTTTGCTGGTAGATGAAGCACTAACCCCCGATTCATCACGCTTCTGGCCTGTTGACAGCTATCGACCAGGTACCAGTCCCGTCAGCTATGATAAACAGTACATTCGTGACTGGCTGGAAAATACACACTGGGATAAATCACCTCCTGCCCCCGTCATCCCTGAAGATATCGTCAAGCGAACACAGGAAAAATACGATGAGGCTCTGACTCGCCTGACTGGTACTACGGAACTGTGAACGAAACGTCAGAAAACAGGTCACTGCCAGAAGCAGCAAATTATTTCCCCCTGGAACAGGGTGTCTACGATGTCGGACCGGGCCTCAAGGACTTCGGCCTTGACCTGGGAAACGGCACAACAGATCAGCAAGTATTTCAATTTGATGGAAACTTTTTCACCTGTCGCCAGGTCAAGCTGGATGCCCGTCAGGAGCGACTATCAAAATACTACCGCACACAGATGCTTTCGGCAGATGTTTCCACCCGCATCCTGAGATTTATCATAGAGCGCCTGACACTGGAACATCCCGATTTTTTTCAACTTATTAGCCAGTCGGAAAACGATATCGCACTGTATTGCAAGCTGACCGATGAAACTCTCATCTTTGATCAAAAACTTCGTTTGACCAGGGTTGAACGTGATTTTCCGGCGCCGTCGCCAGATTACCACGATTCCCTGGATGCTCTTGCCTGCCAGATACAGGAGGACCTTGCAATCATTAGCCAGTCTCCATTTGGCCGTGACTGGATGGCGGCGGTACATCTTTGCCAGGCAAATAACTGGGCGGCAGAAGAAAAAATCGGACAGTCTTTCCAGACCACGCATGAGCCTGTTGCAGGTATGAAAAACAGCCAGCGTGATGCTGATGCAATAGTAAACACCATCGTAAACAAAGGCCCTTTTGTCCGGTTTGCGTGGGGCCTGACAACCGAAGCTGAGTTGAACCAACATCCCCGGCCCTGCCTGGCATCAAGCAGTAAGACAGACAGGCAAAGGCGTTTTGATCCTCAGCACCCTTCCCTGTTTTTACGAGTGGAACGCCAGGTCCTCTGGCCATTTCCTGAACAGCAGGCGGCACTTTTCACAATCCGGACATATGTTACTGACTGCCATCAGATCCGTGAGAATGAGGAGACGAATAGTAAACTTGTCTCTGCTCTGCAATCCATGACAAAGGAACAGCTGAAATATAAATTCCTGAATAAAGACCATAAAGCTATCCTTAAATGGCTGACCAGGAATTATGCAAAGACAAAGCCCAGCACTAAGTTAAGTACAGCAATAAAGCGTCTTTATCGTATGAGATGACGATCCAGGAGCCATCCTCTATTTCTCTGTTATCACCGACCGGAAGATTCGCCCCCTCCCCGACAGGCCCGTTGCATTATGGGTCTCTTCTTACCGCTGTTGCGAGCTATCTAAACATACGCGCTAATAACGGTACCTGGCTGGTGCGGATTGATGACCTGGATCCACCACGGCAGATGCCAGGTGCGGTCAGTGAGATTTTACATGCACTGGAAGTCTATGGACTGCACTGGGATCAAGACATCGTTTATCAAAGTAAGCGCCAGCATATCTATGATGAAGCACTTGCAAAGCTACAGGAAAAAGGCCTGGTTTACTTCTGCAGCTGTTCAAGAAAAGATATCCTTGAACGGGGAGAACGCGTGTACTCCGGGCATTGTCGCAAGGGCCATCTCGCTGGACGAAAACAGTATGCTATGCGTATAAAAGTTCCACAAACGACGCTGTCATGGAATGACCTGATCCAGGGGCCCCAGATAACTGAGTTATTTCAAGCAAACGGTGATTTTGTTGTTCGCCGGGCAGATGGACTATACGCCTATCATCTTGCAGCGGTAATAGATGATGCAGCACAGCGGATTACAGAAAGCATTCGCGGTGCTGACCTGCTGCCATCAACATCAGCGCAGAGGTATCTGCAGCAGGTACTTGATATCGAACCCCCTGAATACGGCCATATCCCTGTCGCAGTAAATGAAAAGGGAGAGAAATTATCCAAGCAGGCAGGTGCCACCCCCATCTCCACCGTTGATCCCGCAACAACATTATGCAAGGTATTACAGGACCTCGGACAGGCACCACCTGAAGACCTCGAAGCATCCAGCGTCAGTGACATTCTTCGTTGGGGTCAGAAAAACTGGTCATTAGACAATGTCCCTGCCAGACATACACTTTAAGCATTACGAATTACGTCAATCATAAATAAAAATCGGAGGAAACGTATTGTTTAACCTAGGTACCTGAAAATATCTTTGCCAGATCATCCCTGTCAAATGGCCAGGCTATCTCTTTCGTCCCATTATCATAGGAAATTACAGGGATACGCAGTAAATAATCGTGATATTTCTCAACATCCTGCTCAACATCTACTATATTGACCTCAATATCAGAATAACTGCGCAACATTGACAGGCCTTCGTCACACAAGGAGCAGCTATATTTTGTATAATAATTTATTCGCATGATATTTCCTGAGTTTAGAATGTACAGTTTAAATCGATCACACATCACCTACATCATCAATCTGATGATCTTTGCATTACTGATGTTAACTCTGATTCTGACAGGTCCAACAGCCTTTGCAGAAGATAAAAAACAGATAAAAATTGAACAGTTTTCCCTTAACCGAAGTGTCGCTTATTTCGGCGAGGAAATAAGTGCCAGTGTCACTGTTAGTGTACAACCTGCATTTCGCGAGAAAGTTCTGCGCCTGCGATATTACCTTGATGACAATGAAATAGGCACGCAAACCATCACTGAGTTTGATCCTACAGGCAATGCAAATTCAGTGTTTAGTTTTAATGGTGCCGCTGAAGGTCGCTTTCTGTTTCGAGTAATACTGGATATTGACGGGGGAAAAATACAGGCAGATGAAGTCTCACGACAGCTGGCCATTCTTTCACTTCCTGGCGGCATGTCTGAAACGCAGCTAGCCGGCATAGATGATGAGACAGCACCTACTGAAGACCCTTCACCGGGCAAACCAGACCTCGAACCGGTGCAAATTTCATTTAATATTGCCTCTCCACGAGTGGGGCAAAAAATACAAATCACCAGTAAAATCTCAAATATAGGTGATGTGCAGGCAGATAATGTGCTGATCCGAATGTTCATAAATGGCCAGCCTTATGGCGATGATATTACGATGAATATTGCTGCCGGCACTCAGGCAAATATTGAGACAGAGTACCTGCCTGCCAACGAGGGGAAAAAGGATATTCTAGTATTAATCAACCCAGAAGGAGAGATTGACGAGATATCCAACAGAAATAATCTACTGAGTAAAATTCTGGTTGTCCGGCCTGCTGAAAAAGCCACAAAGCTTGAAGAAACTGTGGCAAAAACTGAGATCGAAACCACTAAAAAAGATCGTGCAAACCTTGTTGTCTATATTGAGACTATTTCTGGCGTACATTATACAACTGATGGAAAAGTCCGAATCTATATTACTAATAATAGCCAAACAGTCGAGACAAAGCCCTTCACGATGGGAGCGCAATTGTTACAGGGCAGCCAGGGAAAACTGTGGTTGATACGAAAGCCAGTAAAGGCCCTGAAACCAGGAGAAACCGTCACTTTAAGCCTGAGTTGGCCTGAAAATCAGTTCTCGACGTCAAACCTGTATGTTGCCACTGCGGATATAGAAGGCGTTATTGATGAAACAGATGTTAGGGACAATAACACCAGGCCATTCCGTGTTGTATCCACTGCGGTAGTTGATCAAATACCTGCGTTTACGATTGAACGCCCGCGTAAAGGCGAACGCCTGGTTGATAATAGAAAGCTGGAGATAAAGTGGAAGTCTAACGGCGACACTGGAAAACGAATTCGCATTTCTGTGCTCGATAACGAGACAAAAGACAAAATTCTGAGCTCGGTCACCAGCAATGACGGGCAGCATTCTATTGACCTCACCATACTGGATGCTGGTGAGTACATGCTGTCGATAAATCCTGAAGATAGTACAGAGGTTCTAGCGAGTAGCGTTTTTTACCTGGCTGCAAAGAGGCCATCAGAAGCGCAGAAACTGTTATCACCAAAGGCTGGCACCTCCTACCGTGGCGGGCAGGAGGTAAAAATAATCTGGCCTGAGAGTATCAGAAAGACACCTGGCCTGCGGCTAGATTTCTTCTTACAGGAAACCAGCAATAAGAAAATAGTGAAGCTGAACAAAACTCCAGTAGATGCGGCAAGTGTAGGTATTTCCTTGCAGGTGCCAGATGATGGCAGCCTGTTTGGCATTTACACTTTGAATGTCAAAACGCCAGCAGGCAAACAGCTTGCAAGATCTGGTGAAATTGTGCTGCTACCGAACTTTGTCAGTTTTGATCAGCCCGAATCAGATAAAAGCAAGGATGAAATCATAGCAGATCTTGAAATCGCAAGAACGAGTTTCAATGGCAAGAACCTGGAATTTCTTGTGATGAACAATGGGCCTGCTGAAATTAGTGCATCGGCTTTGGTCGGATACAAGTTTACTTCATACTTTGTACGCAAAGTTCCAATTGTCTCATCTGAGGACCTGGTGATCTGTCAGAGCTCTCTTTTAGCCGAACTGCCACAGGGTGAAGGACAGATCATCTCACTAGGGCGAAATCCAGATTGCCCGCTGGGTGAACGTGAATATGGATCAAAGTTTGTATATGTAGTTAATCACTTTACACTTCCAAAACTTTTAAGCCAGCGCCTTATTGATCCGAAGCCACTCAACAATCTCTCTAAGTTTTACTGGCCTGAATAAAATTTCGAGTTAACTTGACGACAAGTAATAATGCCACGCCCAGCAGGACTATGGCGGGACCGCTAGGAAGATCAAGAAGAAATGACACTATCAGCCCGCCGACAGTGATCAGCATGGCACTGAGAAAGGCAAGAAGCATTACTGCCCGTATTTCCGCTGCAAGCGTTAGACCTATCAATGGTGGAATAGTTAACAAAGCCATCACGAGGATGATACCCACAGATTGAATCATCATTACTATTGCAACGCTGTTCATCACCATCAGTAGTATCATAATAGCCCCCACCGGCAAACCGCGAAGGCGAGCAAAGTCTTCGTCGAAACTGACGGCTACCAGCTGACGAAAGAGCATAAATGTAATCAGTAAACTCAGCAGACTGAAAACCATCATCCAGAATAATTGTCCTCTGCTGATTGTCAGGATGTCACCAAACAAATAGGGCATCAGGTCAGGTGCATATCCCGGGGTGATATAAACAAACAGAACACCAATGGCCATCCCTGCAGCCCAGAAAATACCAATCGTTGCATCTGCCGGCTGGCTCTGCCTGAGGATCACCCTGGTAACTGCCACCGCCGAAAGCACGGCAAATACCAGTGCACCGAGCATCGGATTAATCCCCAGGTAATAGGCGGCACCAAGGCCGGCAAAAGCACCATGAGAAATTCCACCACTGAGAAAAACCAGTCTTTTTAGGACAATAAATGTACCGGTAATCGCGCACATAATAGCTACCAGCAAGCTGCCCATCAGGGCATTTTGCATGAAGTCATACTGGAATGCGGCAATCAAGTCTGTCATTCTTCTGGTCCATCATGTGAACATGAATTATCAGAATGATGGTGGTGGCCATGCTCCTGCAATACCCTGTGCGGTACGCCATGTGCAACAAGTTCTACCGGACAGCCATAGGCCTCTTCAAGACTTTCGCTGGCAAGCTCGGCGTCGCCATGGTAGAAAAGTGTTCGGTTGACACAGGCTATATGTGCAACATTCGATGCAAAAGAAGTGATGTCGTGGGTTATAAGAACGATGGGAATTTTTTTGTTCAATTCTGTCAGTATAGCGGTCAGCTTAAAGCGGGAATCACTATCGATTGAAGCATTGGGTTCATCGAGAAACAGAATTTTTGGATTAGTAACCAGCGCCCTGGCTATCATCACGCGCTGTAACTCGCCGCCTGAAAGCTGTCCAACCGGCTTTCTGGATAAAGGCGTCAGCCCCATGCTGTGAAGTATCTCTGTGGTAAGGTCCTGATCTTCCATAGAGATTTTTTGCCGCCATAAACTCCCGCTCAGGCGGCCCATCAAAATAACATCACGTACAGTAAGCGGAAAATCACGTTCAAAAGTAGCAAACTGCGGCACATAGCCAATCATTCGCCTGCCGGCTTTTTCTGACCAGACAACCTGCCCGGAATCAGGCTTGAGCAAGCCCAGGATAATCTTTACCAGGGTCGTTTTTCCACCACCGTTTGGACCAATAATTGCCAGATAATCTTGCGGATATATATCCAGGCTAATATTCTTCAGCACCGTTTCGTAGCCATAGGTGAAGGAGACATCGCGCACAGATACAATTGGATTATCGCTATTTTTCATTTTTTTCCAGCGCCTGTTTCATGACCAGCATCATCCGCATCCAGTCAGTGTCCATCGGGTTTATCATAACCAGGTTAAGGCTAAATTGTTTTGCAACCATCGCTGCCAGACGCCTGTCGGCGCCGGGAGAACTAATAATAAAATTGATATTGTCTTTCTCAAGGCTGGCAAATAAATCGGCCAGGCTTCCTGCACCCGGCGCTTTGCCTTCATTTTCTATCGCAATCTGTTGTAAGCCGAAATCCAGACAAAAATGGCCCCACGCAGGATGATAAACCAGCAGTTTATCTGTAGGCAGACCGCCTACTATGTCTCTTAGTTGCCTGTCCAGGTTTGTTATTTTTTCTTGCAGGCGCAATAAATTACTTCGATACAAGCCTGCATTCTGAGGATCCAGCGCGGCAAGTGTCTGTTCAAGAACTTTTGCTGATGCCAGCATGACTGCAGGACTGGTCCAGAGATGAGGATCAATGGCCATCAGCTTGTGTGCAGGAACTAAATCACCGGCAATCTCGAACATACTAAGCCACCTCATCGGATCTGCCTTTTCCCGGTAAGGACTGATATAACGTGATTCAAAAGAAAATGCCGGGTCACCAACCGTAAAATGGATATCTGCCTGCTGGAACCGACTTAAATTACGCGGGCCAGGTTGTGCAGATTCAGGCACATGTCCTTTAGGTATCATTGTAAGTAATTCGACCTTCTCATCTGCTATCTGTTTTACCAGCCAGGCCTGTGCAGGAACCGTCACGGCAACTAACGGGCGAGCGATCGCATCAGACATTAACAATGCCAGAAATATAAATAAAATTGTTTGACGTTGAATTTTCAATGCCTTACTGCTGCGTTTTATATGAAGATACTTTTTCAATATGTTTTATTATTGCCAGGTATTCCAGCCCGACAAGATGACGCCGTTGCCGGGTAACCTTTTTTAAATATTCTGTCAGAACACCATCTGCTCTACTCCAGTTAGCAGCATTCAACCGCTGCTTTACATTGGCGTCGACCAACCCTGCCATTCTGTTTTTAAGGCGTTGCATTTGCTCTTTGCTGTTCTCTCTATCAGGGAGAATAGCCCGCGCCTCATTCCATGTACGCCAGACGATCCATACCATTGACGTCAGCAACATTACACTGACGGTGATAATCATTGTTGTGCGACCATTGTCCATTCCAAATATATTGCCAGGTAGAATAAAATACAGGGCCGTAGCAGCCAGCAGCATCGCCACAATAACCAAACCCTTGACTAGCAACCTGTGGTACAGCTGTGCCACATGTGCCTCGTTTTGAAGAATAAGCAGACGTGAATTTTCAAGCTCTCCGCGCGCAGCATCTATTTCTGTCGTGGTAGGCGGGTCAGCGAACAGATCAATTTCCATATATTTTCGTTATTCCCGTATCCATACCAAATATTGGCAGCCGTAGAGTGATATCAGCGGATGGAAAAACCGGGGCCTGCTAGACTAAAAGGTCTTCGCATTGACCAGAAAATGCACCCAGATACTGGCGGCATAGCCGAGGCCAATGGCCGAGGACCAGAGCCCAGATGAATCCGGCAGAGACATGTTTCGGCCTGGATTTCCTCAAATTTAGAAATTCTTCACCTATGACCAGGGTATAAGCAATAATGAACACCACAATTGCTGTTACACCATACCAGCCGCCGGCAAGATCCATCTGCCCTGCGGCTTCATTGGCTAAACCTGCTGTCGAGATGAGCAAGATGGCAAAAAACATCAAAAATTTGCTTAAATACATTCTAATTTCCTGCTATATAGTCAATAGAGTCACCGTTTCTGGACGGAAATCACCCCAGCTCAGCAATAAACCTTTAACCGAACTGCTCATTTTAAAACATTAATCGCCCAGTGAATAATAATAATACAGAGAATGGGTCGATACGGCTGTCGAAATTAATGTCACAGAGAGGCATCTGCTCGCGGCGTGAGGCAGACCGGTACATTGAACAGGGTCTTGTACTGGTAGATGGCGAAGTAGTCAATCAACTGGGAACAAAGGTAAATCCGGAGCAGGAAATCACCCTCGCTGACAGGGCCAGTAAACAACAGCAGGACCGTGTCACGATCATCCTCAACAAACCGGTCGGTGTTGTCTCGGGACAGGCAGAAAGCGGATACAAACCAGCAATCAGGCTGATCTTGCCTGAAAACCAGTATCTGTCATCGCCATGGGAAAAGAAAAAGTTCAGCACGCACATATTACAGGGCCTGGCACCGGCTGGACGACTGGATATCGATTCACGCGGTTTACTCGTACTTACCCAGGATGGCGTAATCGCTCGGCAGTTAATTGGGGCAGATAGCGGAATTGAAAAAGAGTACCTGGTCTGGGTCAAGGGAAAAATTTCCGAACAGGGACTAAATCTATTGCGCCATGGCATTCAGCTCGACGGGAAAAAACTCAAGCAGGCGAAAGTCCATCAATTAAACCCCACCAGGCTTAAAATTATTCTCACCGAAGGTAAGAAACGACAGATCCGACGAATGTGTGAAGAAGTAGGGCTAAAAGTAACCGGCCTGACTCGTACGCGTATCGGCAATATAAAACTGGGTGATTTACCTACTGGGCAGTGGCGCTATCTTCAGGCAGATGAGCATTTTTAGTCGCTTGATTAAACATACCAGCATCATCTATACGTTGATATAATGATTAGGAAATACTAATATTCCATTCTGGGATATTGCAGTAATGATCGACTTCCATCAGTGAGCTAAAGCCGCATGAATGAAGAAAATGAACAAAAAAACAATCAAGGTCTACCGACCCTTTCATTAATCGGTAGCCTGTTTGCCGGCGCGTTTGGGGTACAGACTAAAAAAAATCGTGACCGGGACTTCAAGCAAGGAAAATTCCATCATTTCATCATCGGTGGAATAATTTTCGCCATTATTTTTGTGCTGGCCGTAGCCGGTATTGTAAAACTCGTCATGTCGTCAGCCGGCGTCTAACAATAATAGGCGACTTACACCCATCTGATTAATATATAGTCGCCTAATTCCGAAACCATAACTCGCTCCAGAAACAGCTCGCAACTACTTTTCAGAAACGACCTTAATATCTTTCAGTATTCTTTCTGGTGTATGCGGGGCATTAAGGAAAGCCGTCAGACTTCCTTGCGGGTTAATCAACAACATGGCCGCACTATGGTCAATCTGGTAATTATCAGCACTATCTTTTTCACCACTGCTTTTACCGCTCTCATCAGATTTTTCTGGTTGCGCGCGCATATAAATAACGCTCATCTGTAATGATAATGCCTTGATTGATTCTGGATCACCGGTAACGCCAATGAAGTCCTTGTCAAAACCGCTTACAAACTTTTTCATAGTACCCGGATCATCACGCTCAGGGTCAACAGACACAAGATACACCTGCGGAAAATCAACCTTTTGGTCTTCAGCCAGCTTTTTTGCCTGTGCCAGCATACTCATACCTGTCGGGCAAATCATATGACAATTAGTAAAGCCAAAAAACAGGATACTCCATTGCCCCTGCAAATCTTTACCATTGAATGCAGTCCCATCATGCTTTACCAGTTCCGGCACTGCAATCTTACGTGGCGGAGAGAGGATGTTACCCTGGACACTGGCGAATTTAGCACGCGCCGCTTCAACTGCTTCCTCCTGTGCCGTTTTCTGGGAAGAAGAAAACCAGCTGCCGGCAGCAACGGCCACAGCAGCAACTATTAATATCAGTATTGTGTTTTTCATGTTCATAATTGTGTTACTCAAATAACTACCAGGTAATGATCAATGACCATCGAAACAAAAAGTAGCAATAAATAGTTGATGGAATAAACGAAAGTTTTCATGGCTGCATTTTCACCCTTACCAAACATCAGCCGCAGCACCATATATAGAAAATACAGATTTAACAAGCTCGAACAGAGCAGGTAAAACCAGCCACTCATAAATATAAGATAAGGCAGCAGCGTCACCAGGATCATAATTATGGTGTAGCCCAGAATTGAGTACTTGGTGAATTCAATACCATGAGTGACCGGCAGCATGGGGAGGTTCACTTTTGCATAATCATCCCGGCGATGAATCGCCAGTGCCCAGAAATGCGGTGGTGTCCAGGTATATATGATTAATACCAGCAACAATCCCTGCGGATCGATGCTGTTGGTCACAGAAACCCAGCCCAGCAATGGAGGCATAGCACCCGCCAGCCCCCCTATTACAATATTCTGCGGTGTCGCTTTTTTCAGGTACATCGTATAGATCACGGCATACCCGATCATACTTGCGAACGTCAAAACGGCAGTCAGAACATTAATCCACGCGGTTAGTATAAACACTGAGCTCGCCGCTAACAGCATCGAAAAAATAAACGCATGTTGCTGGTCGACACGGCCTTTCGGTAATGGACGATTCTCAGTTCGCGCCATCTCCGCATCCGTCTCTCGCTCAACCAGCTGATTGATAGCAGCCCCTGCGGCTGATCCCAGGCCGATACCTATTGATGATACAACCAGGATAAACAGAGAAAGTTCACCAGGCGGACTGGCCAGGAGTACACCCACCATTGCGGTAATAACCAGCAAGGCAATGACCCGCGGTTTGCACAGATCAAAATAATCTCTCCATGTCGCTTTCTCAGTCTGTAATGTTTCAGTATTCATAATCAATAGTCAGTATCATGCACGATCATCGTGTATGCGAAATTTGCTTTACCGGATCATCCAATCTGCGAAACTTTTAAAAGTTTACGCAAGTCCTTCAGGAAAAGGCGATTAGGCTGATCCTGGCTGAACCGCATCATCACATTACCTATAGGATCCATAATATAGGTTTCATTATTCTGTATCGTCGCATTGTCGCCGAGAGCGGATGATACCGTTTTCTCATTGCCAAATACATTCAGCGCATTCGGGTACTCTTTGGATATGAGGTTATTCAGTTCGTCCGTTGCAGGCTCAAGATGAACAATCATACGAATAACCCTGTGCTGGTCTTTCGCAAGTGATTTGTGAATTTGCCGCACATCGTGGAGTCTTTTGTTACACGCATCATCACAGGTCGCACCGACAAACGATATCATTCTCCATTTGTACCTCAATTTATCCTCAGGAATCAGCGCATTTTTATCATCTTTTAGTTTCAGAGTTGAGATATCGACTACGGGATTTAGTATTTCTCCGTGGTTAGAAAACGACCCTACATTACCGAAAAAATACATGAAGTATGCCAGTACTGCCGGGGCGACAAAGGCGAATACCACAAACCATATAGTGTAGGGATTCTTCTTTACCGTTGAATTAGTTTCTTTACTCATCTTTCAGTTTTGTCCGCTTTTTAGTATTCACTACAAAATACAGGCTCAATAATGCTGACATCATGGCAAACCATTGAAACGCATATCCGTTATTTTTTGCACTGTCGAGATTGATCACTGGCTGGTGATATTTTAATCCACCTGGTTCATTCTCAGCCAGCCTGACAATCATATTCATCAATTGATATTCCAACTTCGACTCGAGTTCCTGGATATCAATATATTGCAGTACTGCCGGCCATTGATTACCCTGATGCAGGTTTTCAGCCAGGATAAGGCCCTTTGATGGAGGCTTTTCCAGTAGCCCCCTGATATTGACAACACCTGTTGGTGTTTCGAAGTCCGGTAGTTCTAATCTCGATTTACCCTGCGCAATAAACCCACGGTTTACCAGAACAGTTGCGCCATTAATCAATTTTAAAGGCGAATAAACATCATAACCAACCACCCCATCAACGATCCTGTTATCAAAAAGTAATGAGTGTCTGCTGTCATAAACTCCGTTGAACATTACAGGCAAAAAAACCCTGTCGTCTTCTTCATAGGGCAGTTCGTTATAACCAATTGGTGCTTTATCCTGCCGTTCGGCTATTTTCTGCTGCAGATTATCTTTATACTGTGCGCGGGAAATTTGCCACTGCCCAAGAGAAAACATCAGGTATGCAAGGGCAAATGTCAGGATACTCACCAACAGTCCGGGGCTGAACCTGTAGTTCCCGATATCCAGATTTAATAGACGAATTTTAAAAATCCAGCTCATGGTTCAATGAACCCCCTTATTGCACACGAGTTAAAATATGCCACTAATATATAAAATAATTGTTCTGTTCATCTTACTATTGATACTAATCAGCCTCGGTTCTGCGCTGGTTAGCATGATTAAGGGGGATACATCCGACAAAATGCTGAAGTCTCTGACCTGGCGTATTGGTTTATCTGTGTTCCTTTTTATCCTGCTCATAATAGGACAGGCCACGGGGGTAATAACCTCCCATGGCCTGTAAATCAGCTTGCTAATATTTTTGTTAAATCTTAATTACTTATAGCCATAACTGTTTGAATACAGCTTTATTTCCCCGCCTATAACCAGTAAACGAAGATGTAAAGACCGAGCCACACTACATCGACGAAGTGCCAGTACCAGGCCACAGCTTCAAAAGCAAAATGTTTTTCGGGTGTAAAATGCCCCTTGATAGCGCGTACAAGAATGATAGTTATCATTGTTGCACCCATTGTGACATGGAATCCATGAAATCCAGTCAGCATAAAGAACGTGCTTCCGTAGATACCGGAGGAAAGGGTCAAACCCATTTCCTGGTAGGCTATCATATATTCTTCTACCTGGAAAAAGATGAAGGCAACACCCAAAGCAACAGTTGCCACCAGCCACCAGATTAGTGGCTTACGATGTCCAGCACGTAGAGCATGGTGGGCAAGTGTAATGGTCACACTGGATGAAAGCAGCAGAGCTGTATTTATCGCCGGCAGTCCGAGTGCCCCCATCGCTTGCTCAGGAGCAACAAACTTTGTGTTATCAGGGTTAGTCAATAAAGGCCAGACAGCCTGGAAACCAGGCCACAGTAACTCGTTGGTCATTGCATTGTTGCTAGCACCACCGAGCCATGGAACGGCAATCGTACGAGCATAAAAGAGCGCGCCGAAGAAAGCAGCAAAAAACATTACTTCGGAGAAAATGAACCAGAGCATACCAATGCGGAACGAACGGTCAACCTGGTCGTTATAGTTATTGGCCTGTGATTCATCAATGACGGCGCCAAACCAGCCATAGAATAAATAGGCTATAAGCAGTAAGCCGACAGGCAAAATCCAGTTAATAGATCCGCCGTGGATGGATGTTACTGCACCAATGACTGTTGTGGTAAGAGCAAATGTTCCAACGAGTGGCCATTTGCTTGGTTCTGGTATGAAATATTCACCATGGTTTGTGGTAGACATTTTTATTTTCCTACTTAGTGTGGTTTGCCAGGGTCTTGCTGACAGAAGATGTTATTACTCTGCTGCCTGCCTCCTCTGTGCCTGGTTTTATGAAAAATGTATATGACAAGGTAATTTCATGCACATCCTCTGAGATCGATGGATCTATAATGAATAGTACTGGCATCACCTTCTCCTCCCCCGCTTTCAACAATTGTTCTGTAAAACAGAAACACTCTGTTTTCTGAAAGTAGCTGGCGGCAATCCCGGGTGAAACACTTGGGATGGCCTGCCCGATCATATCCCTGCCTGTCTTGTTCCTGGCTATAAAGTCAACCTTTGCCGGCTGCCCTGGATGAACGGTTATTGAGTCCTGCAATGCCTTGAATTCCCATGGCATCTGTTCATTCAGGCTCGCCAGGAATTCGACTTTAATCTTCCTTGAGTCATCCAGCTGCATATTTTTGAAATCAGCAACCTGAGATCCTGTTTTACCATTCAAGCCGGTAACAGCACAGAAAACATCATAAAGCGGGACTAGAGCAAAACCAAAGCCGAACATAGCGACTACAGTTAAGAGTAATTTACCTATTACCCTTCTGTTTGCCGCCTGATTGTTATTCGGTTCTGCTGCCATTGCTTATTATTTTACTGTTGGCGGTGTAGTAAAGCTGTGGAATGGTGCTGGTGATGGAATAGTCCATTCAAGACCTTCTGCACCTTCCCACACCTGGTCGGTCGCTTTTACAGTACTACGTCCACGGATAGTTTTAACGACATTCCACAGCAGTATCAGCTGGCTAAAGCCAAATACGAATGCACCGATGGTTGCCATCTGATTAAACTCTGCAAACTGCATATTGTAATCGGGGATACGTCGAGGCATGCCTGCCAGGCCAACGAAATGCATTGGGAAAAACAGTACATTTACCGATATCGTTGACACCCAGAAATGCACTTTACCCAGCTTTTCGTCGTACATGTTACCGGTCCATTTTGGCAGCCAGAAATAAACCGCTGAATAAATAGCATAGAGGGCACCTGTGACGAGAACGTAATGGAAATGTGCTACAACAAAATAGGTGTCATGGTACTGGAAGTCAGCAGGCACGATGGACAGCATCAGCCCTGTGAAGCCACCGATAGAAAACATGAAGATAAAGCCAATTGCAAATAACATTGGCGTTTCGAAGGTCATTGAGCCTTTCCACATTGTGCTCACCCAGTTGAATACCTTAACGCCAGTAGGTACTGCAATCAGCATGGTCGCATACATGAAGAATAATTCTGTTGCGACAGGCATACCGGTTGTGAACATGTGATGTGCCCAGACAATAAATGACAGGAAAGCAATCGATGAAGTAGCGTAAACCATCGAGCTATAACCAAAGATCTTCTTACGTGCGAATGTCGGTACAACCTGCGAGATAATGCCGAATGCAGGCAGAATCATAATATAGACTTCAGGATGGCCGAAGAACCAGAACACGTGCTGGAATAAGACAGGGTCACCGCCACCGGCAGCGTCGAAGAAGCTGGTACCGAAATTACGGTCTGTCAGCATCATGGTTACAGCGGTTGCTAATACTGGCATTACTGCGATTAACAGGTATGCGGTGATGAACCATGTCCAGACGAAGATCGGCATCTTCATATAGGTCATGCCAGGAGCACGCATATTCATGATGGTTGCGATGATATTTATCGCACCCATGATAGACGAAATACCCATCATGTGAACAGAAAAGATAAAGAAATCAGTGCTATCTGGTCCATATGTTGTAGACAGCGGCGCGTAGAAGGTCCAGCCAAAGTTTGGCGCGGATCCCATGCCCATCATGCTCATTATAAGGCTTTCTATCAGCAGGCCAAAGGCGCCGGGTAATAACCAGAAACTCCAGTGATTCATTCTTGGCAGCGCCATATCCGGTGCACCAATCATCATAGGCACCATCCAGTTAGCCAGCCCAACGAATGCCGGCATAATGACGCCAAACACCATGATCAACCCGTGCAGGGTAGTCATCTGGTTGAAGAACTCGGGTTCTACAAACTGTAAACCGGGTTGAAATAACTCGGCACGAATTACCAGGGCCAGTGCACCACCAATAAACAGCATGGTGAAACTGAACCATAGATACATGGTTCCAATGTCTTTATGGTTGGTACTGAACAACCAGCGTCCGATGCCAGTTGGCTTGTGATCGTGATGATCATCGTGATGCTCTTCGATAACAGCGCTCATATTTGCCTCTTCTAACTAAAACTTAATATTCGACGAATAATTCTGTGAATGGATCCAGTGATTAGCGTGCCGCTTTAATATCAGATGGCTGCACTATATCACCTGTATTATTTTCCCAGGCATTACGCTCATAAGTTACCAGTGCTGCAATATCTGCATCATTCAGCTGTCCGCCAAACGCCTGCATAGCTGTGCCTGGCACACCTTTAACAACAATCTCGATATGTTTAGCTATATCACCGGTTACAATTGGAGTGCCTTTAAGGCCAGGAAATACATTCGGTATACCTTCACCAGATGTCTGGTGGCAGGCAGCACAGTTTGTCGCGTAAACCTTTTCACCGTGCGCCATTAGTTCATCCATGGTCCAGGTCTTGCCTGCACTGGCTGCAGCCTCTGCGGCGGCGGCCTTTTGAATTCCTACCCATGCGGCATAGTCTTCCTCAGATTTCACTTCTACCACGATGGGCATGAAACCATGGTTAGTTCCACAAAGCTCAGCACACTGACCACGGTAAACACCGGGCTTGTCTGTCTTAAACCAGCTTTCGTTGATAAATCCAGGAATAGCATCTTTCTTTACACCAAAAGCCGGTATCCACCATGCATGGATGACATCATTGGAGGTAAAGAGTAAGCGGATTTTTTTATTGACTGGTACAACAACCCGATTATCAACATCAAGCAGGTAGTTCTCGTCCATTTCCACATTGCAGCTGGTATCAACGCTGAGTGAGTCAGGTGTAGTAATGTTGCTGAAGAAGCTAATGTCTTCGCCGAGGTAGTCATAATGCCACTTCCACTGGTAGGCGGTTACCTTGATTGACATATCTGAATTGGAAACATCTTCCATATCCAGCAGCACTTTTGTCGCTGGCACGGCCATGAAACCAAGAATAATAAACGGAACAATGGTCCAAAGTATTTCAAGTTTCAGGTTATCATCAAAGCTTGCAGGCTTGTGGCCCTTGGATTTCCTGTGATTGATTATTGCATAGGTCATCGCACCAAACACAACAATAGCGATAACGACAGAAATCCACATGACTAATGTATGGATTTCATAAGCACCCTGACTAAAAGATGTTACCCCCGGACGCATATCAAGCTGATATTCAGCTAATGACTGGCCGCTGGACAATATCAAACTGATGAAGCCGGCAACACGAATTGCTGCTCTCATTATTAACTCCTGACTTAAATGTTACTAAAAATAGTTACTTTATTATTAGTATTAATTCTTTATTCGCGGAACCGGCATAAAACTGTGTCAAATAACACACCAGATAGCGACGCCACATGCTACTTACTAATTAGAAGTATTACAAGAGTACACAGACATACAATAAGTTGTTAATAATATTACGATATTCTCTTTTATGGAAAAATTTACATACGGTATTTTCACAAATAAATCACTTTTTATTAATCAGGTTTCTATTACTAAATCATTGATATATATCAAATAAAAATAAATTTTTTATCGAAAATAAATTCATCTTAGTAATCAGTGGAAAAGGAGAATACAATCCTAATCGCGAAATACTCGCCGATAATTGAAAATTTAATTTTTTTTATGCCTGCCCAAATAATCTTTAGTAAGCAATAATTAAAATTCAAATCTATACGGAATGTAAGTCCAGATGTACAAGCAAATACTACGCCCTCTGTTATTCAAGTTTGATCCCGAATTAATTCATGAAATAACCGTGGAGTGGCTATCCCGGGCAGGAAAATTGTCACCGGTACTGGCACTGCTAAAAAAGATTTACGGGAACCGGACAGCAGACCTGCCCGTAGAGGTTATGGGAATCCAATTCCCTGCTCCTGTCGGGCTGGCAGCCGGCCTTGATAAAGATGCCCGTTGCATTAGCGCTCTATCCAGCTTCGGTTTTGGTCATCTTGAACTGGGTACCGTTACCCCGAAACCGCAGCCCGGAAACCCGCTGCCCAGATTGTTTCGAATTCCTGAGTACCAGGCCATCATTAATCGCATGGGTTTTAATAGCGGTGGCATCCATCCATTCCTTGAGAATGTTGCCAGCACCAGGAAAACGGTGCCCCTCGGTATCAACCTGGGCAAAAATGCCGTCACACCGATTGAGCAGGCCGCTGATGACTATATTTCCGGCCTCAGGCAGCTTTACCTCTATGCAGATTATTTTGCGATTAATATCTCCTCGCCTAACACGAAAAACCTGCGGGACTTGCAATCTGATGACGCACTGGATGATTTACTTGAACAGATAATGAGGACGCGCGATGAACTCGCTGCCGAGTTCAAGCGCAAAGTCCCCGTAGCGGTAAAGATCGCTCCCGATGTCGAAAATAACAACATTCCATCGCTTGCCGGATTATTAATCAGGCACCAGGTTGATGGCGTCATCGCAACCAATACAACCATCGACCACTCAGCGGTAACCGGCAGTAAACATGCAGATGAAACTGGCGGCCTAAGCGGTAAGCCACTTAAAGATCGTGCCAATGAAGTCACAGCCCTGCTCTTCCATGAACTCAAAGGTCGAGTCCCCATTATCGGGGTTGGTGGTATCTTTACTGCCGATGATGCATGGCAAAGACTGGTTGCGGGGGCCGAGATGTTGCAGATATATACCGGTTTTATTTATAACGGGCCGGGCGCAGTAGCCGACATCGTAAATGGCCTGGCGAAGCGGGTTGCCGATTCAGGTGAAAACACGCTATCTGGGGCTGTCATAAAGGCTCGTCTGGAAAACCGATAATTTTCCCAGTTCATTTATCTCTTTGACCACCAGATTGACCTGTTGTTGGCTGGCATTGCCAGGTCTTCCTGCAGTTCAAATCCTGCCAGCCCTGCAAGCCTGTTAACCGCCTCAAAGTCCCTGATACCGCTTAGCGGGTCCCTCTCTTTCAACCATAAATCAAAATTCTCATTACTGGGCTCAAGCGGTCTATCCGCATAACGATACGGTCCGTAAAGATACAACACGCCGCCAGGGGATATAGCTGAAGCGGCCAGTTCAAATAACTTTTCTGTACCCTGCCAGGCCATAATATGAACAGTGTTAATGCACACTATTGCATCGATTTCCGGCAGTCGGAGATATTGATGATCAGTGCCTGCAAGTAAATCCATTGATTTCGCGGGCAGCACATTTTCAAACTCCGCTTCACCCCGCCATGCATTAATACTCTCAAGTGATTCCTTGTTGGTTGGCTGCCACTGCAGGTGTGGCAGACCATTGGCGAAAAAAACCGCGTGCTGGCCTGTGCCTGAGCCAATTTCCAGTACAGTTCGTGAGTGCGCTAATATTCGTTGCAGAACATTGAGAATGACCTGGCTGTTTCGTTCACAGGCGGGAGCGTATTCTTTCATTTTTTCTATTCATAGTTTTGCTTAAGAAAGTTCCGGGAGCTATTACATGCCATTACTTGCCATTTCAACAAATATATCACTCGATAATAAGGCTGCACAGGCACTGTGTCTGAAGGCTTCATCACATGTCGCGAGTTTACTCGGAAAACCGGAAAGCTACGTCATGGTCAGCCTGCAGGCCAGCATGATTATGAGCTTTGCCGGTGATGCTGCAGCATGTGCCAGCGTACAGTTGAAATCACTTGGATTGCCGGGCCAACAGACAACAGAATTTTCTGAATCTTTGTGTGATTTTTTACATCAGCAGGCCGGGATCCCGACAGAACGCATATATATAGAGTTTAGTGACCCAGAACGGCATATGTGGGGATGGGACAAACGAACTTTTTAGAATCGCGGTTGTACGTTTTACGTTTTACGTTTTACGTTTTACGTTTTACGTCCAGCATATCGAATTGCAGTGATATTTCCCGAAAATCTACATTATTCTGCCATGCTATGTCAGCAATGAAACGACCCGGCATACTGTTCTGCAGAGTTTGTTTCACCGCATCAGCCTGCTGCATATCAGGGTCAATCTTGTTGAACACCCAGCCTGCGACCGACAGGCCACTGGCCAGAACACTCTCAGCAGTTAGCAGCGCGTGATTGATGCAGCCGAGTCGGCCACCTACCACTATTATTACCGGCAGATCCAATTCGATAGCGAGATCAGACATACTCTTATGTTGACTCACTGGCACCTGCCAGCCACCAACACCTTCCACCACAACCATGTCTGAACATGCCTGCAAACGACGATAGCAGTCCAGTATATGGTCAATACTGATCACTGTCCCCTGATCCTCTGCGGCGATATGCGGAGCAATCGGCGGCAGAAAACGGTAGGGGCAAATCAAATCATAATCAGCTTCAACATTGGATGCCGTAAGGAGCAGATCCGCATCTTCATTTCTCAGCCCATGGTCTGTCTCGATGCAGCCGCTGGCAATCGGCTTCATGCCGGTAACTCGCACACCCTGATTACGCAAGAAAAAGGTCAATGCTGCAGAAACCAGTGTTTTGCCAACACCGGTATCTGTTCCGGTGACAAAATATCCCTGCTTCATTTACAGGTCCGATTTTAATGGTCTGAGTAAATCAACTTGCGCATTCATCGTGCTGGAGATGTCTGCACCTGTGACCTTTCCACCTGACCAGGCATGGCCATAGACCACCTCGTAGCTGGCGGGCAGTCGATCCTCGTTATCTGCAAACTGCCGGTAGGCCTGATCCAGCCTGTGCAGGGCATCCCGTCCCATCAACCCGGATCTGCGGCCCGACATTATATTGCGTGAACCTATGCCATGCAGGTCACGCAGCAAGCCCAGCACATCGCTGTAGGTAAGGGTAAAACGGTCAACATCCATTACCGGTTCGCGAAACCCTGCCTGCAGCAGGGCATCACCATGATCATGCATATCTGCAAAATCAATCACATGAGGGCGATCGTCAATGGCTGCCCAGGCCTGGCGCAGCTCTTTCAGAGTATCCGGGCCGAAACTTGAAAACATCAGCAGTCCGTCTTTATTCAGCACTCGACGAAATTCGGCGAAGACGGCTGTTGGATCACACCATTGCAGCATCAGGTTGGAAAACACGACGTCGACTGCAGCTTCTTTCAGTGGTAAAAAAGCGGTGTCGGCCTGGCAATAAGATTGCTTGCTAAACCAGCCTTTCTGGCCTTTCGCCTGTTGTACCATGCCAGCTGCCAGGTCAATTCCGAGTATCTTGGCCTTGCTCCAGATGTCATGTAATCTGCGGGTGCAATACCCGGTACCACAGCCGACATCAATAACAAGCGCAGGGCTGATGGTGACATCACGCAGCCGCTCAAGCATTTCATCTGCGACTTTGCGCTGTAGAACAGCATAGTCATCATAAGATCTGGACGCTCGCTCAAAACCCGGGCTTACACGGTGACTATGGTTCAGCTGTGTCGATAAAATTTCATTCATTACTGAATTCCGTCATTTGACCAACTATCTGAACAGCCACCTCGCTGGCATGCTGGATAAAAAATGCATGACCACCCAGAGGAAATTGCATCAGTCGCGAATTGGCAAGGTGCGCGTGCAACCAGTGGCTTGCCGCCACCGGAACGACCCGATCATCTGTCGCATGCATTAATAAAACAGGTACCGTGATTCGATCTGCAGTATCGCGCAAATCGGTTCCCTCAAGTTCGCTAAGTTCCTCATTTAAAGCGAACTCAGCAACATCAGTGGAAAGGCCAGCCAGCTTATCTCTGGTCTCCCTGTCAGGTTTTGCCGCTGCATTTAACCGCACAAACTGCTGCAAGGCAGACGCTGGCTCTTGCTTTACCTGCTTTTGGAATGTGGCGAAGACGGAATTATCCATACCCCTGAGCCATCCCTGGCGATTCACAAAACAAGGTGTCGTCGCCAGCAAAATCAGCCCGGTCACCATCTCGGGCTGCCGCAGGGCTATCTGCATAGCCCTGATTCCGCCAAGAGACCAGCCAAGCACCAGTGCTGGTGATGACAGACCTGCCAGGTCTTCTTGGTCAGATGACTCAGAAGTGGTCTGGGCTGCGCGTTTACCATAGCCTGGTCGATCCGGTATTGTAACAATAAAATCAGAGTCCAGTTTATTCTTCAGTGAGTTGAATACAGCTGATGAAAAACCCCAGCCATGCAGCATCAGCAAATTTTTCATCCGTTGATACCCGAGTCAGCGAGTGCCTCTGCAAGCACATCGGTGAAGACATCGATATCTGCTTCATCATGTGCAGCACTTAGTGTAATCCGTAAACGTTCGCTGCCTTTTGCCACAGTGGGACTGCGAATGGCGAATACCAGCAGACCCTGCCGCTTCAGGCGATCAGCAATCGCCAGCGCCTTATCATTATCACCAATCACGACAGGTTGAATAGGTGTTGAGGATTCCATCAACGGAATACCTTTCAGGCTAGATTGAGCTTTAAAATGATCAACCAGGCCAGCCAGCTTGTTGCGCCGCCATGCTTCACTGGACATCAGCTCGAAGGCCGCATAACTTGCAGCAGCGACCGCGGGCGGTAGAGCCGTGGTATAAATATAACTTCTGCCCTGCTGAATCAGCGTTTCTATCATTTCATCACTGCCGGCGATGAAGGCGCCAAAACTTCCCATCGCCTTGCCCAGGGTGCACATTGAAAGAAGATGTCCCTGGCTATAATCATCATTCCGGCTTATAACATCATCCACTATGCCCCTGCCCTGCTCACCCAGTACGGCAAAGCCGTGGGCATCATCGATATAGCAAAGCGCTTCATACTCACGACAGAGATTCAGCATAGCTGGTAAGGGTGTCAGATCACCGTCCATACTGAAGACACCGTCACTGGCGACAATTTTCCTGCTGCCTTTATCGCCTGCCAGCTGAGACTCCAGCGCTTCCATATCAACATGGTGATAACGCTGCAATGATGCCCGTGACAGCAATGCACCATCAATCAGCGAGGCATGGTTTAACCTGTCCTGATGAATCACGTCCCGACGACCGACCAGTGATGTCAGGACCGCGAGATTTGCCATGTAGCCGGTAGATAATAACAGCACACGCTCAGCACCC
>JARFQI010000116.1 GCA_029287855.1 Arenicellales bacterium
ATATCTTCGAGGTTATCCAGTTCTTCTACCAGCTTGTCAAAATCCTCTTCCGTTTCAGATTTTTCATCTTCCGCCTGCTGTGCTGCCCTGGCCTGTTGCGGCATTACTGCGGGCGATATAATTTCTTCCTCATCTGAATCATCTTCAGGTGATGGCTTGTCAGGCGCCGGACCACCCTTAGCGGCACTACCAGCAGGACCATCATCATTGTCATCAGGGCCTTCATCGTCTTTTTCAGGTGGACTGCCTACATACTTAGACATAATCAGCCCGAGTTCAAATAACAGCCACATGGGAAGCGCCAGCATGGTCTGGGAGAAAATATCAGGAGGGGTCAGCAACATACCCAGGACAAAAGCACCCAGCACGACATATTGGCGCTTTTTCGCCAATTTCTCACGGGTTGTTACTCCAGCCTTGATCAAAAGGATTGTTGCAATAGGAACTTCGAAGGCAATACCGAAGGCAAAAAATAGTTTCAGTACAAATCCCAGGTAGTGATTGATGTCCGGTGTCACCTCTATGCCCACAGGTGCGACGCTGGGAAAAAAGCTGAACATCAGAGGGAAGACAACAAAATAGGCAAAAGCGATCCCGCAATAAAACAATATAGTGCTAGAGAACAGCAGAGGAAAAGCCAGCCGCTTTTCATTCTCATATAAACCCGGGGCAATGAATGACCAGATTTGGTATAGCAGGTAGGGAATTGCTATGGCAACTGACAGGGCAAAAGCAAACTTTAACGGAACCAGAAATGGACCGGCTACTTCAGTCGATATCATGACACCTTCGGTGGAAAGCGCTGACAGCATCGGTGCGGCCAGAAGGGTAAACAACTTCCCTGAGAAGATAGCGGCAGGAATAAAGACGATCAATACGACGATAACGGACCGCAACAGGCGATCACGCAATTCGATTAGATGACTGACAAAAGACTCGGGCTGAGCCTCATCAGGGGTGCTGCTCTGCTCACTCATGCTTTATTTGATTTATTTTTTTTATCGCCGGCTGCTGTTTCACCGGTTGAATTGGACTTAGTCAGTGACTCAGCTGCAGTAGCCTGCAGGGGTACCTGCTCATTCAGCGTTTCGGCTGATTTTTGCTGAAACTTATTCAGTTCTGTCTGCGCTGAAGATAGATCATTGCGCAGCTGCCGAAGTTCGTTCAGTTCAGCTACCGACATTTGACTGGCAACATCTGCCTTGATGCCGGTAATGAAACCACGTGCCTTGCCGACCCAACGGCCAGCGGCTCGGGCTGCTTCCGGCATACGCTCAGGACCCAGGATCAACAGAGCAATTACCCCGATCATGATCATTTCAAACATCCCGACATCAAACATTATTTATGCCCTGTCCTGTCTGATGAATTGAAACTCAGGTCTTGTCTTCTGTTTTGCTGGTTACTTCTGCATCTATCACTTCACCAGCCTTCTTAGATTCCAGCGTACCTGCGGTTTCATCTTCCTTGGACATTTCATCGCCCATCGCTTTTTTGAAACCCTTGATGCCGGCGCCCAAATCTCCGCCCAGGTTGCGCAATTTCTTACCGCCGAACAACAACATTACGATAACCAGAACAATCAACAGTTGCCAGATACCAATTCCACCTACGCCCATAATATTTACTCCATCATTAATCGCCGAGGGTTGTACCCCTGCAGCTTGCTGCGAATGTCATTCCGGCAGAAGCCTGAATCCAGTCGTTCGTTATGTTTACGCCACTTTTAAACTGGCGCTACCTAGTATTATCAATACCCCGTCAGTTTACTGCGGGATGGCTTATTATCAATAGCCTGATGCAACTTCTGCATGAGGCTACATGAAAAATTTAATTCAATAACCTTATTTATTTGGGTCTGTTTGCCTTTTCTTCAAGGCCCGACAGGCCAAAACGTCTTGCCAGCTCATCAAGGACATCGTTAGCAGTCAATCCCTGGTGCGATAACATGATCAGCGTATGAAACCACAAGTCGGCGGTTTCATAAACAATCTTATCTGCATCGCCATCCTTTGCGGCGATGACTGTTTCAGTGGCCTCTTCACCAACTTTCTTCAGAATAGCATCCAGGCCCTTGCCATACAGGCTGGCGACATAGGAACTGTCAGAAGACGCTGTCTTCCGCTGTTCCAGTACTTCTGTCAGTTGCTCGAGGATATCATTCATTGCCTGCTGCCAATCTGTATAACTCTCTGATTACCTGTGGATTTCTAGTTATTTGTAAATCTCTTTTGGATCTTTCAACACTGGTTCAACGCTCTGCCACTGACCGCTTTCATAGCGCTTGAAGAAACAACTCTCACGGCCAGTATGGCAGGCGATCCCGCCTTGCTGTTCGACCTTGATCAGTATTACATCATTATCGCAATCCAGGCGCAGTTCTTTCACTACCTGCTGGTGGCCGGACTGTTCGCCTTTACGCCACAATTTGCCACGAGAACGTGACCAGTATACGGCATAGCCGCTATCAGCGGTCTCCTGCAATGCATCACGATTCATCCAGGCCATCATCAATAGCTTGCCGGTTTTTGCATCCTGCGCAATTGCCGGCACCAGGCCATCATCCGTCCATTTAACGTCATCGAGCCAGTTATCAGGCGTTTCTGTCATGACTAGCCTGTTATCCTTACTTCTATGCCGGCATCCTGCATGCGCTGCTTGGCCTGTTGTACAGTGTAATCACCAAAATGAAAAATACTGGCAGCCAGAACGGCGTCGGCATGTCCTTCGATAATACCATCAACCAGGTGATCAAGGTTGCCGACACCACCAGAGGCAATCACCGGCACATTGACAGTATTACAGACCGCCTGTGTCAGGGCCAGGTCAAAACCATCACGCGTACCATCTCTGTCCATGCTGGTCAGAAGAATTTCACCGGCGCCATAATCGGCCATTTTCTTTGCCCATTCCAACGCATCCAGCCCGGTGCCTTTACGCCCACCATGGGTAAAAATTTCCCAGCGTGGATTATCACCCCATTCGACCTGCTTGGCATCTATCGATACCACGATTGCCTGCGAGCCAAAATGGTCGGAGGCCTCCTTAACGAACTCGGGATTAAACACTGCAGCAGTATTGATACCGACTTTATCCGCGCCGGCATTCAACATACGACGCACATCATCCAGCACACGTATACCACCGCCTACGGTCAGCGGGATGAAAACCGTGCTCGCCACCTCTTCTACAACATGAAGGATGGTATCGCGATTATCTGAGGAAGCCGTGATATCGAGGAAGGTGATCTCATCAGCGCCCTGCTCATCATAACGGGAAGCAACTTCCACCGGATTGCCGGCATCGCGGATATCAACAAACTGCACTCCTTTAACGACACGCCCATCGCGTACATCGAGGCAAGGTATGATTCTTTTTGCGAGTCCCATGATATTACCTTCGTAGTATTGACCTTATCTGACTTACCTTATCTGATTACTCTTTCACTCACGCCTGTGCACCGGCATCTGCCAGTTTCTGACATTCGGCCAGGTCAAGTGAGCCCTCATACAATGCGCGGCCGATGATGGCTGCATTAATACCAGATGCTTCATGCATTAATAAACGCTCGATATCAGACATAGTGCTGACACCGCCGGAAGCCACTACCGGCACAGTCAATGCTTCTGCGAGGCGTGCTGTCGCTTCAGCGTTCACACCCTGCATCATGCCATCACGGCTGATATCAGTATAGATAATTCCTTCTATACCATCATTTTCGAACTGTAATGCCAGTGCCGTGACATCAACACCGGAGTCCTCTGCCCAGCCATCAACCGCTACCATGCCGTCCTTTGCATCGAGACCAACATAGACATGACCTGGAATAGCTTTGCACAGTTCCCTGACAAATTCTGGCTTACGCACGGCCATGGTACCGATAATGACATAGTCTACTCCGGCGTCGATATAGGCCTCAGCGGTAGCAGCATCACGGATTCCTCCACCGAGCTGAATTGGCAGCTCAGGATAGGCGGCTGCAATATCACGAATCACCTGTTCATTCACCGGGCGGCCTTCAAAGGCACCATTGAGATCAACGATATGCAGACGACGCGCGCCGGCAGCAACCCAGCGACCGGCCATGTCTACCGGGTCATCTGAAAAAACGGTATCGTCATCCATACGGCCCTGTCGCAGACGAACACACTGGCCATCTTTAAGATCAATTGCGGGGATAATTAGCATATCGGCATCTCTATCAATTCGTGAATCATCATATTTAATACAATTTTTCAGAGGAAAGGGGAAACTTAACAATAAAGGTTGCGATTTTGACTTTCCTTTCCCCTTTCACCTTGGCCTAAATATTCCAGTTAACAAAATTCTCCAGTAGTTTCAGACCGTCATGCTGACTCTTTTCCGGATGAAACTGGATGGCAAAGATATTCTCGCGTGCTGTTGCCGAGGTAAATTCAACGCCATATTCGGTAACACCAGCGACGTCTTCATCTAACTCTGACTGTACGCAGTAACTGTGGACAAAGTAAAATCTTGCCAGGTCATCAATACCGTCCCACATAGGATGATCGATGGCCTGTTTAACCTGGTTCCAGCCCATATGTGGTATCGTGTATTGATGGCCTGTGTGCGGATCTAACATTGCCTGCGGATCGCTGGAAACATGAGTAAAATGTTTCACCTGCCCCTTAAACAACCCCAGCGTTTTAACGCTGTCACCGTCTTCGCCATGCTCGTCACTGGATTCATAAAGCACCTGCTGACCCAGGCAGATGCCGAGAAAAGGCTTGCTGCGGGCCGCCTCAAGAACAGCGGGCTCCAGGTCAGTGTCATGCAATGCCTTAATATAACCGCCAATCGCTCCCTGACCTGGCAATACCACTCGATCAGCAGATCGAATTTCGCTGACATCACCTGAAATTCGCACCGTCGCTTTCGGTGCCACATGCTCGAATGCCTTGGCTACTGAGCGCAGATTGCCCATGCCGAAATCGACAACAATGATACTGGTCATGATTTAAATCCTGAAAACTTCCTGAATTAAGACAGGGCCTGCTCAGAGACTCCCTTTGGTGGATGGAATAGTGCCGCCCATACGGAGATCCGGCTCCATAGCCATCCGCACTGCGCGTCCAAAGGCCTTGAACACCGTTTCGGCAATATGGTGCGAGTTATCGCCATGCAGATTATCTATGTGCAGCGTCACCAGTGCGTGATTACAAAAACCCTGGAAAAATTCATGTACCAGGTCGGTTTCAAAGTCACCCACGCTGGCGCGCGGAAAGTCCACCCGGTATTCAAGTTGCGGACGTCCTGAAAAATCGATGACAACGCGACTCAGCGCTTCATCCAGCGGTACGTAAGCAAAGCCGTAACGTGTCATGCCGCGTTTGTCACCCAGCGCCTGCTTGAAGGCCTGGCCAAGCGTGATACCAATATCTTCAACAAGATGATGCGCATCAATGTGTAAATCGCCAGTTGCCTGGATGTCAATATCTACCAGGCCATGGCGGGCGATCTGCTCCAGCATATGCTCAAGAAAAGGCACACCGGTGGAGAATGCTGACTGGCCGGTACCGTCAACATCCAGCTTGATACTGATCTGTGTTTCCAGCGTATTTCGAGATACGTCTGCTTTCCGTTCACTCATTACTGTTAGCCGTTGCTGTTTGATGAGCGGATATTAGCAGAAAAGGCTAAACAAGAGGAAAGGTTAAAGGGGAAAGGTTAAAGGAAAATATATTTCAAAACCGAAACACTCTTTCCTCTTTCCTCCTTTACCTGCATTTCACCGGAAAAGTCACTTTTACCATCACCCCTTTGCCTTTGCCTGAGCCGGTCTGAAATTCTATCTTCGCGTTATGCAGATCAACGACTCTCTGGACGATTGACAGTCCAAGGCCACTGCCAGTCTGCCCGGTACCCAGCCCGCGATAGAAGCGATCAAATATCCTGTCTTTGTCCTGTTCAGCAATCCCCGGGCCACTGTCAGAAATCTTCAGTACCAGGCCATCAGGCGAGCGGCTTATACCTGCCTTTACCCAGCCTCCTGACGGTGTATAGCGGACTGCATTATCCAGCAGGTTTCTAATCAGGACAGACAATGCTTCAGCGAGCCCTTCGACCATCATCTTGCCGTCTGCCTCGCGAACCTCCAGCTCAACACCTTTTTCAACCGCGAGGCTCGCCACATCTGCTGCGACCTCAGTCAGGATACTGGACAAATCCTGCGGATTGAATTTTCTATTGGGTATATCCGGGTCAAGCCGCGCCAGCATCAACATCTGGCGCACCAGGTGGGTAGTGTTATCTATGCCAAGAATAATATGCCTGAGAGCGGTGTTTTTCTCCGTTTCATTACTGGCCCTGAGAGCAACCTGTGCCTGTGCCTTGATCCCTGCAAGCGGAGTACGTAGTTCATGGGCTGCATCTGAGGTGAATCCACGCTCATTGCTTAATGCCTTTTTTAATCGAACCAATAAATCGTTTAGCGAAAGAAACAGTGGCAGCACTTCAGCAGGAACATTGGTGAGGTCAACCTCTTCCAGGTTCTGCGGATTGCGATGCTGAACTTCATCGGCCACCGCCTGCAATGGTCTGAGACTGCGTCCGACACTGATCCATATCATGAACATTAACAATGGAACCAAAATAATGAATGGCCAGATCACCTGGCGTGTAATCTCCATAATCAGTTCATTGCGAATCTGGTAACTTTGCGCGACTTCAATGGAAAAATTGAGGACATTGTCACGCATTATAAATACTCGCCAGCGCTGATTGTCAGTCTGAATGTTGGCAAAACCACTGATGTCATTATTGATCACCAGCTCGGGAGCATTCTGTGTCACAAACCACGATTTACCGTCTTTATCCCTGACCCTGAAGGAAATTTTTCCTTCATAGAAATGACCTGGTGCGGATAAATTCATATCAATAGGCTGGATGTTTTCTCCTTCCACTGATGACGCGGACATTTCATGTTGTATCAGTGAATACAAGACTCGCGCTGACTGCGCAAGATGCGCATCGAATAGTTCCTGCACTTCTTTTCTTGCAGAATAGATACTGCTTGCTGCAATACCACCCCAGGCAATAATCAGCATGCCGCCCAGAAATATGATTAGCCGCAGACGGATAGACTTTTTCATATTCAGGAGCTAACACCTTTATTCATGACGGGTTGAGGTTCTTGCCCTTTAATCAATGGTGAAACTTCCATCACAATAGTGCTAACCGGGACTGTTTCTGTATTCAAGATTAAACGCATTAATCCTTTGTTACGGCTTTTTCTTTATCTATGGTATATCCAACACCTCGCACTGTTCGGATAAGGTCCGACCCCAGTTTTTTACGTAAGTGGTGGATATGCACCTCAATCGCATTACTCTCTATTTCCTCGTCCCAGCCGTAAAGTCTCTCTTCAAAATGCTGTCTGGAAAGCACCCGACCTGCGCTCTCCAGCAATAATTGCAGCATACTGAACTCTCTGTGCGAGAGATTAACCGCCTTGCCATTAAGGGAAGTAGTATGTGCAGCAGGGTCAAGGATTATATCTCCGTGCGTGAGTACTGGCGCGGACCTTCCGGAGCGGCGGCGTAATAGCGCCCTGAGCCGGGCACTGAGTTCATCGAGGTCAAAAGGTTTCGTCATGTAGTCATCAGCACCGGCATCAAGGCCTGCTACACGCTGGTCCACAGTGTCTCTCGCAGTCAATATCAGTACCGGGATGTCATGACCATCCTTACGCAGGGCGGACAACACATCCTGGCCTGACATCCCCGGCAGGCCCAGATCAAGAATGACCAGGTCATGCCAGCCGGCAGATGCCGCAGTCAACCCTGCTTTTCCATCCCTGACCCAGTCGACGGTAAAACCCGCCTGCGTCAGCCCGACGCAAAC
>JARFQI010000066.1 GCA_029287855.1 Arenicellales bacterium
TAGTCGCAGTGACCGGACCGAGTATTTCAACCGCGCCGTCAACGGCGGCAGCATTCGGTCGTTTGCCTTTCTCCATGTGCCAGGTAATATTTTCACCGACGATGATCGCATCATCAACCAGCATGCCCAGCACCATGATAAAGCCGAGCATAGATATCAGGTTCAGTGTTACACCTGCCAGAAGTAAAGCAAACAGCCCGGTTGAAAAGACTATTGGCAGGCCCAGTGTAGTGGTAAAAGCGACCGAGGGACGCAGGAATAGTACCAGTGAAATCAGTACCAGGAAGAGACCTGCCACACCATTATTCGTCAGTACTCCCAGGCGCAGGCGGGCAAAGCGTGAGAAGTCCTGGTAGGTATTCACAATGATGTCGGCGCCGTGGTTGTCGGGTACGCTCGCAATATAGTCGCGGATACGATCAACCGTTGAGATGATGTCTGCACTGGTTTGTTTAAGTATTGTGACAGACAAGGCGGGTTTTCCCCGCACGTCATAGATCTTTGATGGTTTTTCCAGTGTTTCGGTAATCGTTGCAATATCTTTTAATCGCAGCGCATCACCTCGCTCATTCGAGCGCAACACCAGTTCCCCGGCGTCGACAGATCCTTTCAGTTCTCCGGTTATGCGTATTGCATATTGTTGCTCAACAGTTTCCAGGTCTCCACCGGGAACATTGACATTCCAGGATTCAATCAAACGTACTACGTCACCAGTGGCGATTCGTTCTTTGCGCATCTTATCGGGATCCAGCGTGATGCGTATTTCGGCCTTTCGTTGTCCCTGGATCATAACTTTTGCTACACCATCAATTTGCAACAACTCATCACTCATGTCTTTCCCAAGCCGATGTAGTTCCAGTTCATTTCTATCGGCGGAAACAGCCAGATTAATCACGGGAAATACTGAGCCGTCGATTTCTGTGACAAACGGGTCGTAGGGCAGGTCATTAGGTAGATCAGCCTGGTTGACGGCCTGTTGTACATCGCTAACTATGCGTTGACGGTTGCTGGCGTCGGGGTCGATCTCGAGGTTTATGCGTCCTGATCCGGGAAAAGAAGTAGAGGTCATCTTGTCGATGCCGCTGGTTGATTTCAGCTGCTGTTCAATCGGCGTGACGACCAGGCGCTCAATCTCTTCCGGTGTTGCACCAGGGTAGCTGAAATCAATCTGTATGCGGTCAAGATTGACATTGGGGAAGGCTTCGCGATTGATCTCGACCATGGCGTACAGGCCAAGGGCCAGTAGAAAAAACGACACCATGTTGATGATAAGAGGTCGATTAACAAGAAACTGGATAATGGTTCGCATCAGGTGTGTTGTCGGCTGGTTAGTTTACAGGGCATTTAGTGTTAGTTTTCAATCATGCAAATGATGATTCCTGTTTACTTGTAAGCATCAAGTGTCAGCCATACAGTGCCGCTTAACCTTGCCAGTTCGTTGATGCTGCTGACAAGGTTAACCTTTGAATTGGCCAGCGCCAGCTCTGCTACTGAAAGGTCCTCTTCGAAGATAATCAGGTCAGCTGTCGTTGTACGCCCTGTTCGAAAGCGGGATACTGCTTCGTCAAATTTCCTTTTTTCGGCCTGTTGCAGGCGGCGGTTGCTGGAGATCGATTTTTTCTGATCCTCTATCAAACCGCGCAGCCGGTCAATTTCGTTGTTCAGATCAATATCCAGCTGGCGTATCTGGTTGTCTGCAATATCTCTGCTTAACAGGGCCTGCTGCAACGCAGCCTGCAGACCCGACTTGTCCAGCGCCGCCCTGTACTCCAGCCCCATTAATCCGGCCAGGTCAGTCTCATCGATGTTGGTTTCCTGGGCTGGGCCTGATTTTGCCCGGGCACCCACCGATACAATGACATCGACGACGTCTTTCTTGTTATTGCGCTGCAGTTCGATATTGCTCTCAGCGATTTGCTTGTTTGCGTAAGCCTTGTTTAGCGCAGGGCTGTAGCCGAATACGTCAGCTACGAGGGTTTCTCTGTCAGGTGTCTGATAAGTCTTGTAGTCCAGGCGGGATGTGTACTGTGTTGATGCGGGAATATTCATCAGCCTATTGAGGTTGAAGAGCTGTTGATTTCTTGCAGTTTCAAGGGCTGTCAGCTCCGCTAGTTTTCTATCGAGCCTTGCCTGGCTTTGCAGGATATCTGCTTCCTCACTGACCCCCAGCTTTTTATTGCCTTTCACATATTCAAGCAGACGGCGCAGTCGTTCAATACCACCCTGAGTATTGGCCAGGTTTGCTTCAGTTGTCGCAAGGCCAAAGTAGAGGCTGGCAACCTGTTGTGCAAGCAAATCTTTAAGTTCAAATTCGCTTGCCTGACTTGATGAGATTTGCGCCCTGGCGGCACTTTCAGATGAACGGTATTCGATGTTACCTGCGCCTTTTTGCAACGGCTTGCGATAGGTTAAATTGATCCCGGTATCATTTGATGGATTGGGTAGTGATGGGACAAACACCACATCATTATCTGTCCTGTTGTAAGTGGCGTCGAGCGTGACAGTGTCACCTGATTCAAGCATTCTTGATAAGGCGCCGCGTGCAGTAACGACATCGGCAGGTGTCCCGAATCCTGCGAGGTCGTGAGAAACAGTCGTATCAACAGCCGCTTTCCATCCCAGCGTTGCATAGATTCGATCGAGTTCAAGCGTGCTCCGTTGAACCTGTATGACTGCAGATTGCAGGTCAGGGTAAACAGCGATGACCCTGGCTAAGACTTCTGCGTAGCTTTTTGCTGCAACACCGGCATCTGCTTTTTGCTGCGCATCTGATGCAGTGGCGATTTGTATCGGAGCAAACAGGACTAACAGCAATAGCCAATATGTATAGCGTAAGACTATATTTTGATTACAGGTAATCACAATTATTCAAATGCCTATAGCTGCTGATGGAACGGATTGGTGTTGGATTATATCAATATGCTTCACTAGGTCGACAGACAGGTATTTCTCCGGGTAGACTCTGCCACCGGATAGTTTTTTGGAAGTAAATGGATGAAAGCCCTGTTAGGAATACTGTTGCTTGTAAATGCAGCGCTGCTGATGTGGAATATGGGGCAGCGCGAATTTATGCATGATGAACATGCCCCAGCTGCAGAGTTTCACCCCGAACTGATGAAGCTGCTGCCTGCTGAAAAGTCGCCCTCAATGGCAAAAGTAACAGTCAATGCGTCGGCGGAAGTGGTAACAAGCAAGACTATCGATGCTCCTGTAGAAAGTGGGAAGGCTATGCCTGTGACATCATCTGATAACGCCAGCAATGACGATGCAGGAGCCGATATCTCCACGGGAATAACTGCTGCAGAATTAGAAATGGCCACTCCAACTGAGATAGCAGAAGGGCAATGTATGTTTATTGGTCCTTATCTAACAGCCATTGACCGTGGACGTGCCGGTCGTCAGTTGCAGGATATGAATATTAATTTTACAGAGAGCGAAGTCTCTGAAGGACGTCCCCTAGGTTACCGTGTGTATCAGGGGCCGTTCGACACCAGTGAGGATGTATACCGAGCCAAACGTCGACTGGAAAAACAGGGAGTTAAGGATCTCTACCTGATGAATGAGGGCCCGAACACGAAATATATTTCACTTGGATTTTTTTCCAATGAAAAAAGTGCCGGTGAATTTATGAAGCAGTTTTCTGAGTTAAAAGTGACATCGAAGCAAAGGCTCGAGTATGCAACACATTACTGGTTAAGTATCTCTGATCTAGAGGCAATTGCGAGGTTAAGAGAAAAAAATACCATGCCGATACCTTCAGGCATCAGTAAAACCATCAAAGCTTGCTCCGAAACCCCGTGAGCTCTTATAAGGAAGAATTATCATTTTCATTGTAAGGTGAAAAATACACTCAATGACTGGCTAGCGCATAATATTAGTAAGCAGGTATGGCAGGTATGGGGTCTTGTTAAGGTAGTGCGTTAGCGTTTGATATATCGATATATGCTTCCTGGCACATTGAATTAAGGCGGTTGATAAATTAATAACCATGCTCATTTCCCACAAACACCCTCAGTAGGCAAAGCCGCTGTTTTTAAAACAGCCCGTAATTACAAGCCAGAATATCAAATCGGCTCGCTGAATGGGCCAATAAAAAGGAGAGCTTTACATGAAACTGACCTGCATTATTTTCACCTTGTTTCTCGGCGTCATGGCCGCGGCCCAGGCCAAAGCAACCCCGTTCTGGGGAGCAAAGGCTCCAGTGCCTTATGAAACACCAACTCAGAACCTGAAACATGGTGAGTTCACCTGGGCACCACAACTGGCTCCGGAAGGTCCGATCCTGGTCGTGGTCAGCCTCGACGAACAGCGCGCCTATACATATCGCAACGGTCTGGAGATCGGTGCAACTACTATCAGTAGCGGCAAGAAGGGACATGAGACGCCAACCGGTGTTTTTCATACCTTTCTGAAGGATAAGGACCACCACTCAAGCCTGTACCATAACGCGGCCATGCCCTACACCCAGAAGATTACCCATGACGGGGTGGCCTTGCATGCCGGCGGCATACCCGGCTATCCGGAGTCCCATGGCTGTGTCCACTTACCGAGCGAGTTTGCGCGCCTGCTGTTCGGCGTAGCGCCGAAAGGTATGACGGTGGTGATTGCCAACAAGCGCACTGCCCCGGCTAATGTCGACCATCCGCCCTTATTGGTTCCGGTGACAGCCGCAGGAACAGCATCGGACACGCAGCGCCTGGCCGCATTCGAAAACTACCGTTGGGAGCCGGAGAAAATGCAAGAGGGCCCGGTTTCTATCATTATCAGTGGATATGATAAACGCGTCATCGTGTTGCGTAATGGTGTGGAGATCGGCCGAGCGGCGGTCACACTAACAGATCCCGAAGCTCCGCTGGGTACGCACGCCTTTGTCATGACTAAGGAGAAAGATGACGCAGACACGCAAAGCTGGATTGGCCTGGGTATTACTGGTCATATGGACGATTCCAATCGGGCACCGGACCCGGATGCGACAAAGCGTATCCATTTGCCTGATGTCTTTCTGCATGATCTGACCCCGATACTGGCTGCAGGCAGTACGCTGATGATCACTGATGAGCCGGTCCTGGAAAGTACAACAGCTGTGCATATGTCGGTTTTGAGTTCATCCGCAGATGACACAGCTACAGCATCGAAAATGTAGGCTGATCTCACTCCGTGAGCTATTCGTGGCTGGCTAGTTCGCGAGTGAGGCCAGTGTCAGATTCTCGCTACCGCAACGCGACAGGGATGCTGTGCCGGGACCATAGGAATATATGAAATTTCCCTCTTTCAACGCGTCGATCATTGGTCTGGCGATAGAAACGCGTACTGCCGGACAGCCCCAGGAGCGGCCGAGGCGGCCCATACTCTTAGCGGCGCGCGGATTAACGTAAGGGGCGCCGTGCATTACAATCTTGCGGTGCATGGCTGATTCATTGAATCCCTTGCTGAGGCCGTGCAACTTCAGCGAGTAACCGTTTCCGCCCTGGTAGGTGGCATCGGTCAGGTACAGGCCAAGGCTCGTCTGATGGCTGCCGTTACGGTCAGAAAAAGCCGTCGGAACATCGAAGCCGGATTTTTGACCGTGTGCGACATGCTCTTCGAACAGCAGTTTCTGCTCTTCGATATCCACTACCCACATCCTTTTTTCGCGTGAAGGCAGGGTGTAATCAATGATGGCCAGTCGATGGGCATCGACACCAACTCCATGACTTTGGGCGCATTTCATTGCGTTTACTGCCTCTTTGATGACACTGGGTCGAATGTTTGGCGCCAGTTCAGCGATTATCGTTACGTCGTCGGCTTTTGCCTGTAATGAAAGGACTGTGCCGACAGCCAGCCAGCAGAATTTCCGTATCAAAACGAATGGTCCTTTGTCGATTTATTTGTCGATCTTAATTTCGGTGTTTGTTTAATACTCATGTGATACAGCTCCCTTTTTACATTACAGTTTGATTAGGAATAGCATAGCAAGCATTCCTTAGAAATCGTTTGTCCGGATACGCCAAAAACATATCCTGTGATGAAATGATGTTAATTGACCAGTTGAGCCGACGACTCAAAGCGGCTATTCCTTGACATATTTAGAATGGGTAGATTTACTGCTTATAAAGTGAAATTAACATACAGAATTTAGTATTCTATCTAGTTTAGCTTGG
>JARFQI010000075.1 GCA_029287855.1 Arenicellales bacterium
CCCCCCCACGATGTACTCATCGTCGGCAGCGTCAGATGTGTATAAGAGACAGCAATGACCACTAGCGAGCTACTGGAATATCGCTATCATCGATTGCGCCAGTACGGTGTCGAAAATTTTCAGGAATAGGCAGGCAACAGCAGGCATTCATGAGCGGCAGGTTTTGTTTGCTCGTGCTCGCAGGGTATTCCCGGTAGACGTTGCATCAAGGCGATGTGTCTTCAGGCAAAGAAGGTCGAGAAGTCTCAATCAGGGTACTTTCATCTGCCTCTGCCCGATTTCTTATGTGGCCTTATAGGTCAGAACTGATTCTTCTCAGTGAACCAGGTAATAACTGTTTTGCCGGTTCCTTCGAGGTATCTGCTGTAGGAGACAATGGGTTTGCTCGCTGGCGGCTGAAAAGTAATGCGATCTAAGTTCTCAATCTCAACCCTAAGTCAGGTTTTACAAGATGAACTGTCACTAGCACAGGGCAGTACTATCTATGTTGCATTTAGCGGCGGACTGGATTCACATGTCCTGTTGCATGCTCTTTCCTGCCTTGCAGCTGATTACCCTTTTTCAATTTTCGCCGTCCATGTGAATCATTCTATTCACTTCAATTCAACTGAATGGGCGAATCATTGCCAGGAGATTTGTGATGATCTTGGGGTGCCGTTAGTTGTTAAAACGGTAACAGTTGCTGCGGAGAAAGGTGAGAGTCTGGAGGCCCTGGCCAGGGATGCCCGTTATACGGCGCTGGCAGAGGTATTGCCTGAAAATGGCATTTGCATGACCGCACAACATATCAATGATCAGACTGAAACAGTTATATTGCAATTGCTGCGTGGCGCAGGAGTGCATGGCCTGGCTGCCATGCCTGCCAGAAAAGCCTTTGCTGCTGGGCACATAGTAAGACCGTTGCTGGACTTTAGCCGTGAATCGCTAGTTGATTATGCCAGCCTCAATGGGCTCCATTGGGTAGAGGACCCAAGCAATCAGGATTCTCAGTTTGACCGAAACTTTTTGCGTCATAATATCCTCCCTGCGCTTCGTCAACGCTGGCCGGGATTAGATAAAAGCATGTCTCGAAGTGCAGGCCATGCAGCAAGTGCTGCCGCTATGCTGGATGAAATCGGTCAGACAGATCTTCTTAGCTGCCATGCAACAGGTAATCATTTTTTCCCCCCGGCCATAGCAAGATTGAGAGCAGATTTATTGACCGGACTTTCTACAATACATCAAAAGAATGCTTTGCGATGCTGGGCCCGAATGCATGGATTAACTGCACCGGGTGATGAGAGACTGCATACCCTTATCAGGCTACTTGAAGAGTCTCCAGGTAAAGGAGAGGTCGTATGGCCAGCAGGTGCGTTCAGATTGTATAACCAGACTCTCTGGTTATTTGACAACTCAGATTTATCTCAGCCTGTCGACACACTTCTGGGCTGGAATCCGGACAAACCATTACAGATTGATCGGCCGAAGCTAGAATTGCGGGCTATAAAGCTGGCCGGTGAGGGCATCGCAATATCAGCTATAAACGATTCTCGATTACAGGTCCGTTTCCGACAGGGTGGAGAAATCTGTAGAATGCCAGGCCAGCACGGTAGTAAAACATTGAAAAATCTGTTGCAGGATCTTGCTATACCGCCCTGGCAGCGCGCAACTTTGCCGTTAATTTATCTGCATGATGAATTAATTGCTGTATCATCCCTGTGGTGCAATCCTCTCTATATGCCAGGTACAAATGAAGAAGGCTACTTATTCTCTGTTCATTACACCATTCACTGATGTTATGATTGTGAAGAGAGTGCTGCTTTGATATGCTTTATTCCCGTTCGGGGAACAGTCCCCGCACACTTAATCCCTGAACGGTAACATGACGAAATATATCTTTATTACTGGCGGTGTTGTTTCTTCTCTCGGCAAAGGTATCGCTGCAGCTTCTTTGGCGGCAATTCTCGAAGCCCGCAATCTCAGAGTAACCATGCTAAAGCTGGATCCGTATATCAATGTGGATCCCGGTACGATGAGCCCATTTCAGCACGGTGAAGTTTTTGTCACAATTGATGGCGCTGAAACAGATCTTGACCTTGGTCATTATGAACGTTTCATTCGTACCACAATGACACGCAAAAATAATTTCACCTCAGGGCGAGTGTATGAACGGGTAATCAGCAAGGAACGTCGAGGTGATTACCTTGGCGGGACAGTTCAGGTTATCCCGCATATCACGGATGAGATTAAATATTTAATCGAGCAAGGTGCGGAAGGGGCTGATGTAGCCCTGGTCGAAATTGGCGGTACTGTCGGTGATATTGAATCATTACCTTTCCTTGAGGCAATTCGCCAGATGGGTATTGAAAAAGGCCGTAGCAATGTAGCCTACATACACCTCACCCTGGTGCCGTGGATTGCTGTAGCCGGCGAGCTGAAAAGTAAGCCAACACAGCATTCGGTGAAAGAGTTGCGCAGCATTGGTATACAGCCTGATGTGCTGATTTGCCGCAGTGAAAAAACACTACCGGAAGGGATGAGAAAAAAGATTGCCCTGTTTACTAACGTAGCCGTTGATGCAGTCATCTCGGCTTATGATGTCGACAGTATTTACAAAATTCCCTCATCCCTGCATAAGCAGAACCTTGATGCTATTATTGCACGACAGCTTGACCTGGATGTACCTGAAGCAGATCTGTCTGAGTGGGAACAGGTTGTCTATAACCTGGAACATCCTGAAACCTCAGTTACGATCGGTATGGTAGGCAAATATGTTGATCTTACCGAATCCTATAAGTCATTGTCTGAAGCATTGATTCATGCAGGGATTCACACGCGGACAAAGGTAAATATTCGCTATTTCGATGCTGAAGAACTCGAGGAGAATGGGACCGACAGCCTGTCCTCAGTTGATGCCATACTGGTCCCAGGCGGCTTTGGCTTACGTGGAATAGAAGGCAAAATAGCAGCAGTTCAATACGCTAGAGAGCACAAGATCCCTTACCTTGGAATATGCCTGGGCATGCAGGCAGCAGTGATAGAATATGCACGTAATGTGGCTGGCCTGAAAGATGCACACAGCACAGAATTTAATCACGACACACCCTATCCAGTCATCGCAATGATTACCGAATGGCAGGATGCCGATGGTTCAGTGCAGGTGCGTGATAAGAGCAGCGACCTCGGCGGTACCATGCGCCTCGGCGGCCAGGAATGCTTAATCAAACCGGACAGCCTGATTCATGATCTGTATGGCAAGGACGTTATACATGAACGACACCGGCACCGTTATGAATTTAATAATGCCTATAGAGATAGCCTGGAACAGGCGGGTCTTGTGCTATCCGGCACTTCAGCGGACGGTGAACTGGTTGAAGTTGTGGAACTTTCTGATCATCCCTGGTTTGTTGCTTGTCAGTTCCACCCTGAATTTACCTCATCTCCACGTGATGGCCACCCGCTATTCAAAGGCTTTATCCTTGCTGCAACTGCGGTGCATAAGATGTCCAGAGCCAATGATAGTGGCCATTAATGAAAAGTAATATGAGCATGAAACTGGCTGATTTTGAAGTTGGCCTTGCCCATCCATTTTTTCTTATTGCCGGGCCTTGTGTAGTAGAGTCTCAACAGTTGGCTGTAGATACCGCCGGCAAGCTTGTTGAGATAACCGGTGAGTTAGGCATTCCATTTATTTTCAAATCTTCCTATGACAAGGCCAACCGTACTTCTGGTCAATCCTACCGGGGCCTGGGTGTGGATGAAGGGCTCAGTATACTCGCTGAAGTAAAGCGACAGCTCGGTGTTTCGATTCTGACAGACGTGCATAGTGCATCTGATGTGGGGACTGTTGCTGACGTTGTTGATGTGCTTCAGACACCAGCATTTCTCTGTCGCCAGACAGATTTAATTGAAGCAGTCGGTGCATGCGGTAAACCTGTCAACATTAAAAAAGGACAATTCCTGTCGCCTGAGGAAATGACCCAGGTAGCCAACAAGGCGATAGCTGCCGGCGGTGAAGGTCGAGTGATGGTCTGTGAGCGCGGAGTATCATTTGGATATAACAACCTGGTGGTGGATATGCGTTCGCTGGCTATTATGCGAAATACGGGTTGTCCAGTAGTCTTTGATGTAACTCATTCCGTTCAACAACCCGGTGGGTTGGGTACACATTCCGGGGGAAAGCGAGAATTTATTCCTGTACTGGCCAGGGCCGCGATAGCCACAGGTGTATCCGGTTTATTTATGGAAACGCATCCGGACCCGGATAAAGCCCTCAGTGATGGTCCGAACTCCTGGCCGCTCGACAGAATGAGAGAATTGCTTGAACATCTGCAGGAGATTGACCGCGCTACTAAATCCCGCCCACTTGAAGAACAGCTGGAAGAGGCATAAAGCTTTCATCAATTGCCAGCAACCTGGCTGTGCATACCATTTGGGTCTGCGTTACGGTAAAATCACAGGTTGATTTATGGTCAGGAATTCCCCTGACATCTTTTGACAATAGCCTTTAGATTTATCCGATCTATATACCGCAGTTTTTTTTACATGTAATTTAGCATCCCCATTGAAGGAATAGATAATGAGCAAGATAATAAATATTAGCGCACGAGAAATTCTCGATTCACGTGGAAACCCTACAATTGAAGCGGATGTTACGCTGGACTCAGGTACCACTGGCAGGGCCGCGGTACCATCCGGCGCCTCAACAGGAGAACACGAGGCGGTTGAATTACGTGATGGCGACAAAGCGAGATATCAGGGCAAAGGTGTACTCAGGGCAGTAGAAAATGTTAATAGTGAGATTAAATCTTCCCTTCTAGGCAAGCAAGCAACTGATCAGCGTAATATTGATGAAATGCTGATTACACTGGACGGAACTGAAAATAAAGCGAGACTGGGTGCCAACGCGACACTTGCTGTCTCAATGGCCGTCGCTCACGCAGCAGCGATAGATGCCGCATTGCCGCTTTACCGTTATCTCGGCGGTGATACTGCGACGAATCTCCCCGTGCCGATGATGAATATCATTAATGGCGGTTCACATGCTAACAACAGTGTCGATTTACAGGAATTTATGATTATTCCCGCCGGCGCACCGAGTTTTTCCGAAGCGCTGCGTTACGGTACTGAGGTTTTTCACAGTCTCAAATCCGTTCTCAATAAACGCGGCTTGAATACAGCTGTGGGTGACGAAGGGGGCTTCGCGCCAGATTTGTCGTCTAATGAAGAGGCGATTGCAGTCATCCTTGAATCCATTGAGAAAGCGGGTTATCGGCCTGGCGAAGATATTTACCTGGGGATTGATGCAGCAAGCTCTGAATTTTTCAATAATGGTCAATATGATCTTAAAGGTGAAGGGCGTGTTCTTGATGCTGCCGGTATGAAAAACCTGTTAGCTGACTGGGTAAACCGTTACCCTATTGTCAGCATTGAAGATGGCATGGATGAAAATGACTGGTCAGGCTGGCAGGAGCTGACACAGGAAATAGGCGGGAAATGTCAGCTGGTAGGCGATGACCTGTTTGTTACCAATACAAAAATGCTGCAACGTGGTATACAGGAAAAATCTGCTAATGCTATTTTAATCAAGGTCAATCAGATTGGCACGCTGAGTGAAACCCTTGATGCCATTAGCATGGCGCAGCAGGCAAAATTTGGTGTGATTGTTTCACACCGTTCCGGCGAAACCGAAGACACAACAATTGCAGATCTTGCCGTAGCAACCTCTGCCGGGCAGATTAAAACGGGCTCATTGTCCCGTTCAGACAGGATTGCAAAGTACAATCAGTTGCTGCGCATCGAGGAACAACTAGGTGACCGCGCTGTCTACCCGGGTAAGTCAGCAATTACTGGTTTGTAGGCATATATTGATAAGCTATTGTTTGTAGTGCGGCAATCAACTTAAATTGGCATTCGAAAACCAACTGGAGACAGGGGTGAGTGTAAAACTTCTGCTGGCAACTGGAATTGTAATGGCTATTTTGCTCGCCTACACACTTGCAGTCGGCAAAGGTGGCCTGCTGGATATCTGGAACATGAAACGTGATATCTCAGCCCAGCAGGTGCAAAATGAACGGCTCAAGCAGCGTAACCGTGAACTAGCGGGAGAAATAGTCAACCTGCAGAAAGGAACTGAGGCGATAGAAGAGCGGGCTCGCAGTGACATGGGCCTAATACGGCCTGATGAAGTTTTTGTGCAGATTATAGAATAGCTGCAGATTACTAAATCGACCCTTTCAATCTAGTCATCCAGAATGAAAGTCGCTTTTATTTTGATAACAAAGCTGAAACCTAACTTGACGCCCAACCGGATAGTAAACCTTAGTCGCGTATCGTTATATCGGGCTGTTGGTTAATATTGCCATTTTCTTCCAGAACGGCAAGCACCGTACCTTCAGGATTTGACAGGATACATACTGGACGCTGAAACAGTGGCCGTCTGATATATTTGATGTACCATCCAAACCTTTCCATACCGTGGTAGGCGAGTAATTGCTGATCATTCAGAAATTCACGCAGCTCATCATGCGGCACAGCCTTTTTTCCAATTCTCCTCTCATCTTGCTCCATCGCTAGTACCTGTTTAATTATGAAAATCCGTTTTTAATCGAATTATTTGTGATGCCCGGCAGCAGTTAAATAACATCTATCAGAGCAGTTAAATATCATCTATCAGCGACTGATAAAGTTATTGTGACTGCAACAACGTCTGTTCAATCATATTGACAGTAACTGATACTGTCAATACGTGGTATCACGTAGTGTTTCTGTTATTAGCTCCAGCTGGTACGAGATAGTTCGCGATTGCCACAGCTAGTTATTCTTCTTCCAGTATTGAATAAGGTTGAGAATCCACGATCAGTTTATCGCCATTAATGGAGCCAAGCCGGATATCCGCATTGTTGATGACAGCAGCAGTTTGCAGGACGACCTGTAAAAGCTGGTGTGAACCGATAATAGCCGATTGAACGACTGTGCCAGCGGTTTTGTCTTCCTGCCCATTGATGTAAACCTTATCATCCGGCAGTGCTATAGTCTTGCCATCGGATTTAGCAATGAACATGCGTTGTTTGATTTTTCCAAGGTAATGCACGCGAGCGACGACCTCCTGCCCCGGGTAACATCCTTTCTTGAAATTCACCGCCCCAATCAGGTCAAGATTCACCATTTGCGGAACGAATGCCTCTTGTGTGGCAGCAGTAATTGCAGGTATACCGGCCTGTATATCGAGAAGTGTCCAGTCGTTGCGGCTAGAGTCGGCCTGGGGGAATCTATTTATCTCATCACTATCAAAGATATACATATAACGTTCAGTATTAGTAGTGAGCCCATCGTCTATGGTTAACAGGTACGACCTCCCGTCTTTTGTGACTTTTCCTGATTCGCCGGAGGCAGGAATCGCAATATCAGTCAGTGCACTGGCATTACCCGCAATGCCAATGATGCGAATATGGTCAATCTGAGAAGTTATTTTCACATCATCACGCATAACGAACATACGCAGTCTTGGTAATACCTTCTCACTGATTTCAACGGGAAGGATCAGCATGTATTCATTCTCGTCGATCCGTGCAATAGTCATAAAAGCCAGCAAGCGGCCCTTAGGCGTGCAGTAGCCACTGTACTGCCAGGAATTCACAGGAAGATTAGCCAGGTCATTAGTGAACTGGGCATGAAGAAATTTTGTTGCATCACTGCCAGAAACCTGTAGTGAAGTCAGATCATCGAGCATCATTATCTTGTCCATGTTGCTTGTCTTCATGGTGATATTTTTACCTTATTTATGTTGCAGAATTGCATATTGAATTACGCAGAATTGCAGGCTGTTTTGTGTGGGTATATGTTTTAAAAAAAACTTAATCAGTACCTTGGTGTCCCTAAGAGTATGATGATAGGATTGCGTATAAAATAATCTTATGCATTGTAAAGGAAACATACGATGCCGAACACTGTTGAATTATGCGATTTAGACTTTAACACTGCCAACGAAACCGGTAAATAATCTATCAATAGAGATGTTCTAGATGAAGCAAACTGCCCAGCGCCCTGTATTCCTAAACCTGCTCCAGATACGCCTCCCGCTTGGAGGCGTATTGTCAATTTTACACCGTATTAGTGGTGTTCTGCTTGTTCTGGCTATTCCCGTTTTTGTGTATTTTCTACAATTATTGAGTGGTGGCGAGTCCAGTTTTTCTCATGCACAGGAACTGCTGCAATCCGTTCCCGGTAAGATTCTTACCAGTCTGATCATATGGGTACTTATCCAGCATTCAATCAGTGGCATCAGGCATCTAATGATGGATCTTGATTATGGTTACAATAAACAGGTTGCACGAAAAACTGCAACGGCCGCTTTCGCAGTCAGTCTTCTGCTCATTATCCTTAGCGGAGTACTGATATGGCTGTAGGCGTCAGCGATCGCGGTAGTATTCGCTCAGGTTTAGGGGAATGGGTAGTGCAGCGTTTAACGGCTGTCTATTTGCTCGTTTATATAATTATAACACTGATATATTTCACAATCAGGCCGATTTCGAGTTATACCGACTGGGTGCAGCTGTCATCAAATTTGTTCTACCAGATTTCAACCCTGTTATTTATTTTCAGCTTACTGGCACATGCCTGGCTAGGACTGAAGAGTGTTTTTCTGGATTATATTAAGCCCTGGCGATTGCGTTTTCTGCTGCAAATGGTTCTCGCTAGTGTATTGCTGGGTATTGGAGTATGGGCTTTGCTGGTAATAGGTGTTAAATGAGCAATGGAATAGAAAAAAGAAGTTTTGACTGCCTGGTGATCGGTGCAGGAGGTGCCGGGTTGCGCGCTGCTCTGCAACTGGCACAGGCTGATTTGCATGTCGCGGTGGTTTCCAAGGTTTTCCCAACCCGTTCGCATACCGTAGCAGCGCAGGGAGGGATGAATGCAGCCCTTGGCAATGTCACCCCGGATAACTGGCATTGGCACATGTACGATACCGTTAAAGGTAGTGATTTTCTTGGCGACCAGGATGCGATTGAGTATATGTGCCGCGCAGCTTCACGCCTGGTAATAGAGCTTGAGCACTACGGCGTACCGTTTACCCGGCTTGAGAATGGACGTATCTACCAGAGAGCGTTTGGTGGTCAAAGCCAGAATTATGGTGGTGATCAGGCTGCGCGTACCTGTGCAGCAGCAGACCGCACCGGCCATGCCATTCTACAATCTCTCTATCAGCAGAATCTGCAGGCGCGGACACATTTCTTTGACGAGTTTTTCGCCACCGATTTGCTGGTTAGTGAGGATGGCGTGACCCAGGGTGCCATGGTGATTGATATCTCTACTGGTGAACCGACGATCATTGAAGCCAAAACCACGCTTCTGGCGACCGGTGGCTCTGCTCGAATCTACCGCAACAGTACAAATGCAATGATCAATACCGGCGATGGAATGGCTATGGTATTGCGTGCAGGTTTGCCGGTTCAGGATATGGAATTTGTGCAGTTTCACCCAACCGCTATCGATGTCGGAAAGGATCCTTCCCCACTTGCAACGGAGGCATTGCGGGGACATGGAGCCACCTTGCACAACAAATCTGGCGAGCGATTCATGGTGCCCCTGCACGAGGACGCAGAGTTGGCACCTCGCGATATCGTGGCGCGGGGGATTTTTGCCGAAGTCAAAGCGGGCAGGGGCGCCTTTCTCGACTGTACCCAGGCGATCGGGGCAGGTTTTGCCGAGGAGTTTCCTACTGTATATGGGTATTGCAAAGAGGCTGGAATTGATCCGGTGCGGCAGTCCATTCCGGTCGTTCCGGCAGCACATTATTTCATGGGAGGAATTCTGACCGATGCCAATGGTCGTTCGTCGCTTGACGGGTTGTGGGCGTGCGGTGAAGTGACCTCGACCGGAGCCCATGGCGCCAATCGTCTGGCCTCCAATTCGTTGCTCGAAGCCGTTGTGTTCGCGGCCCGTATTGCCGAGGAC
>JARFQI010000108.1 GCA_029287855.1 Arenicellales bacterium
ACAAGCGCGGTAAGAAAGACTATCGGGATATTGCATAACCGGGGGTCATCACGCAGTTCCTGGGCGATATCGTCGCCGGATTTATCGGGCATCATGATATCAAGCAGGATCAGGTCCGGCCTGAAATCACGCACGGCATCAATAGCATTGACGCCATCGTTCTCAGTATAAACTTCATACGTGCCTGCGCGCTCGAGGTTGAGTTTAATCATCCTCGTCAGCGCAGGTTCATCATCTACAACCAGTACACGTGTTTTCATTCCTCTGTTACCTCTTTAGCTCTGAACATCATTAAGACGGAAACACCGCCCTCATCACGATTCCTGATATCTATAGAAGCATCATGATTCCTGATGATGTTAAGTGACACGGTAAGTCCGAGTCCAGTCCCCTTACCAAGCGGGCGTGTTGTGTAGAATGGATCAAATACCTTGCCCAGGTCCTTTTCGTCTATGCTATGGCCGGTATCTTTTATTTCTACCCATACGACCCTGTCGCCACTACTGAGTGTACCCGTGCTGTCTCTCTGCAGTTCAGTGCTGTCTAATTTTTTAACTTTACTGCTAACCGACAGCGTTCCTCCTCCTTCATCTTCCATCGACTGTACGGCATTTAGCATAATGTTCATGAACAATTGCTGGACCTGGTCTGTGTCCATAACAATCCATGGCAGTTCATCTGTCAAATTGGCCTCTATCAGTATCTGGTGCAAATGACACTCATGGGAAATTAGATCTAAAACAGTGCGGATCTCATTGTTTATATCAGCCGCTTTCATATCCGGCGGTGTACCGCGTGAGTAGTCAAGAAGCTTCCTGATCGTTCCGTCAGCTTTGCGGACAGCATGTTCCATATCATGCAGTGTCATTCGAGTGATTTCGCTGCCCTCATTTTCATGGGTTAAATGATCGATCCCCATCTGAATGACTGCCAATGGATTCTTCACCTCATGCGCAATACCGGCAGCCAACAGACCGATAGATTCCATTTTTTCCGCATGAATAAGTTTCATCGCTGCCTCTTCGAGCGCGGCAGCATTACGCTCAACTTCTCTCTGGAGAGACCTGTTCCAGAACATAATTGTCGTCAGTATGCTCAGGATGATGATGACAATGAAAAGAGTAACGACCTGGAATAACGGATCTTTCCAGAAAGCAGGCTCAATTAACTGGATCCAGTCTTCCTCGATTTTATCAAGCTCGCTCTGGCTTATGCTGTCTAGCACCTTGTTGATTATATTTTGAAACAATAGCCAGTCGCTTCTGATCGCAACCGACAGGTCGAGATATTGTCCAGCAACAGGCCTTATCCTTAGATGCGTCGCACCGCTGCGGTTCAGAATCCACGTGACCGATGCTATGTCACCAACCATTGCATCAGCGCCTCCTTGCACGACCAGGTCTATACATCTATGTGAATCACTGGCACGAATAATGATTAAATTATCGTCATTCTTTGATACCAGGTCATCCCAGATATAGTCATGCACTACCGCTACTTTGCTGCCTTCAAGTTCCTCAAGGGTCTGGTATTTCTGTTCGGACAAAATAACGCCCGGCAGGCTAAACCAGGGTCTGCTAAACAGTAGTTTCTGCTGCCATTCCTTTGCACGTCTAAATGCCGGCAGGATATCCACATCCCTGTTCTGTAACATTTGTATTGATTCAATCCAGCCTGCTGATTCTACGCGTTCAAAATGAATACCCAGACGCTGTTCAACCAGCTTGAGCATGTCAAATGACATGCCACGCTCGAGGTTTTTCCTGTTGATCCACTCGATTGGCGCATTATCCGGATCGATTGCAAAACGAATGACAGGATGCTCGGATAGCCAGGCTGCTTCCTCATCTGTTAACGAAACAGTGTCAGCTGCACTGCATGTCAACATTCCTGTAACGATCATAATGATTGCTGCAGAGGTGAACTTCTTCAGAATAGCTGCATAGATTTTCATTAAAATGAATAGAGCACCGATAAGCCTATAACATCAACATCATAGCTCGGACTTCCTTCTGACATGAAAAGGCTGTTCGGATAGTCCAGGGAAACTGAGTCAACGTCATCCAGTGACCAGTCTTGTGAATCGAAATTTTCATGCCAGTAGCGTAACCTGTATGCCAGGCTACGGGAATGATTATATTGTGCGTACAACTTGAAACTATTGAGCTCAGTTTTGATATCCGGAAATGGTGTTGCCCCTGCAGCCTGCATTTCTGTCTCGCCGGACCCTTTACTGTAGACAAAGTCAGCACCGATATCTATTTTAGGCAGAATATTCTGCCATTGAATCCCAACCCCGACATTATCCATGGTGTCATTCGTTTGTGCGTACCAGTCCGGACCATAGCGTTCTGTCAATGAGCCTGTTTGTGTTGCCTCCGCTTGACGTCCGGCCTGGTCAGCGTTCGTCAAGTCTCGTGTGTAATAGATATAGCTGGTGACATTCTCAGTCGGCAGAAAGGTGGCCTCTATGGTCGCAGAACTGTTCGTTGCTTCAGTCAGCCCTATAATCGACTCATCATAATCATCCATGGCATAGGAAGCATTGGCAGAAAAACTCAATTTATCCAGTGGTGCGTAAGACAGGTATAGCATTACCTGGTCTCTCTCAAGATCGGCCAGGTTATATTTTCTCAGCAGCGGGTTTTCGATATAAAAGCCTTCCTCATCGGCAACTGGCGGGTGGTATCCTGATCCGTCGCGTGATGTATGCCCGAGCTTAAGCCAGCCATCAAGCGAGCCGCTAATTATCTCGGGAACATGGTGCTGTCCGACCTTCCATTTAAATTTGCCCCAAACCTCTTGTTCATCGGTTTCATCAACTTCTGAATTTTCCCGCTGCATATTTTCATAATCGTAGCCCAACATTACCGAGGCGGCGCGATTAAAACGGTATTTACCGTCCAGTTTAACCAGTTGCCGTGTGTAGCTGTAGGGCTGGTTTGTCACTGTCAGGTCTGTTTCATCTTTTGCCTTTGTACCCGTATTCTGGGAATCGGCGATGATGAATGTATACGGTGCCTGTGCAGTGCTGTTGTCATGGTCGTGATAACGGTATGAACCATTAAAATTCCACTTGCTGTTTGGCCGCGAAGCGAGCTGGAAGTTTATAATATTTTGTTTTATCTTGCCGTCAAGTGAGTCACGCGGCAGTGCATCTGCTGAAATACTGTCATTGATGGTGTACGGAAGATACTGCTGATCCTGTGTCATCACGCCGCTGGAGACTACGCCTGTCAGAGTGGTATTCCAGGGCAGACGATAGCCGCCAGTCAGCATGAGCTGCTGAAAATCGTTATCCGGTTCCAGTGCAAGGCGGCCAAACTCACCTGCAGTGCCTTCCTCAACGGGGAACGGATTCTGCCAGCTCAGGCTGTCGTTGGCATTCCTGAACATCGACAGGTGGTATGCCAGCTCTATGTAGCCTTTGCCTTTTTTATATTCTACTGAGGCATCCATCAGGTTAGTCGTGTAATCCACCGGCTTTGGTAATATTGAAACCGCCTGATTTCGCGCACTGTAACCGAGAGATCCACCAATTTGTCGAGTGCCTTCATTGTCTTCGCGGCGAAATGCCAGTCCCATTTTCCAGTTATCAGCAGGAGTAAAAGATATCTTTCCGCCAGTTCGCGTGCGATGGGTCTCAATATCCAGCTGGCGATAGTTTTCTTCATCCAGCACGCTGCCTGGGAGGGTAAGCGTGTTATCTCCAGTATCCACATAGGGTGTGATAGCAGTGTCGGTAATGAAATTAGGCAACTGGTCAAAAATGAGGTCCAGCTCATACTTACCCTGAACACCATGAGTAAAAAGAATCGATCGTGAGTCCAGCCCCAGGCGGCGGCCATAGGCCTCGGTGTGGGAACCATCCTCTTTTTTCGATGAATAGTCGAAATTCCCGATCAGGAATGGCCCCTTGTCTGTCAATCCTGTATAACGCCCGAACCAGAAAGAGTCTTCAGACTGGTAACCTATACCGGCCTCAATGTAGCCGAATTGTTCTGTGTTCTGGCCAGTGCTTTGTTCAGTTTCCGGAGCAGGGTCTGCAGTTGTTGTTTGGTCTGTTTTTTTATTATTTTCAACAGCAGGCGCTTCGTCTGCCAATGCCGTGTTCGTCAGGCCGAGAAGAATGACCAGGCAACTAATGATCCATACAGTTTTCCTGATTAACCGCAGTGCCGGTCCAGTTTGCAGGTATTTGAATCTAGTTGCCATCTCGATTCACCGCATTAATTTTACACCCGAAGGATGATTTGATCCATGCACCTGTGAGTGACAGTTCAGGCAGCTGCCACCCATACTGCCCAGCAGGAAGCGTGATGAGCCGCCTTCCTGACTTCTG
>JARFQI010000112.1 GCA_029287855.1 Arenicellales bacterium
TTAATCATCCCGCTCTTCTTCATATCACTGGTAACTACTGTTGCCAGCTCGCTAATGACAGTTTGTGCTGAAGACGGGTTGAAGCTTTCAGTTTTACCTGCCCAGATCATTTTCTCAGTACTTACTGCAAACAGTTTTGTATCCAGTCTTACGATAGTATCTGTCACTGTGTATCCCGGAGTGTAAACGGCTGTGTGACTCATACCGTAGTATCCGTACATGCCCATACCATAGCCAAATCCTGCAGATGGCATATAGTTTACTGATGGAGGAACATCACGCTGCTCTTTACTGACACCCTGCAATGTAACAATAATTACCCCGTCTGCACCCACTTTATCAACTACAGCAAGCACTTCCTCTTTCTGATCCGCACCTTGTAGATCTGGCATTAAGGTATAACTGGCAATGCCAGTGCGGCCATTACCGGTAATCAATTTTGAAAATTCTTCTTCAAAAGAACGACGCTGGATGTCATCTTTTATGACACCAATCACCAGTATCTTTTGCAGTGCGGGGCCGGCGTATTTTGGATCACTCCAGCTATTAACCAGGCTGGTAGTGCTGCAGCCTGCGATAAACACCAAAATAAAAAGCAGGCCTGTATAAACGGTTATTTTCTTTGTTAGATTATTCATCATGCTGTTCATTGAATGCTCCAGGTGACATTTATCTTTTCATAACTTGTATTAAATTAATAGTCATCATTCTATATCATCCCAATCATCACCATAGTTAATGGTGATTTCTTCTCCGGATTTTATTTTTCGCGTAGCATAAAGTTCAAAACCATCAAATTCTGCAGAGGAATCATTACTATGATTCAGATAGCGCAGTTTGTTTCTTCCCGAACGTCCGACGACACCGTCATCATCATATACCCACAGTACATGACTGCCATTTCGTTTTGCTACAGGACCCTCATACTCGCCAAGATAAGCGCCCTCTTCTATGTCCGCACGGGCAAACAGCCCCTTGCCATGGATTCCCGAGTCGGTAACATAGGTTAATTTATACACACTCATTGTTTTATCGCACTCGCAGCTACAGAGCCGTTTTCATTAACGATTAAATCTTCACTAATGGCAAGCTGCTTGATAGTTACTCCTTTTATAGCATCAAGTGCAACATCTTCCGCTACCCTAAGAACATCGATAATATTCCTGTCAGTCATTGTACTTTCCCGTTTAGTCCTTTCCTTACTGGAATCATGGATATACGCAAGCAGGTCTGCAGTGGTCGTTTCTTCTGGCGGCCTTCCTGGCAGAAGAGTTTGTTCATCATCATCAACAATCGTTAAATAACCACCCCGTTCCAGCAGCAATACCATTTTATCAACCAGGTCATCGGGAAGCTGCAGTTGCTGAGAGATGTTTCCAAGGCTCACCACAGGCTGCTTTTTATAGTATGCCCTGGTCACAATCACCAGTATCTGTAATGCCAGCGTTTCACTTTCATAAGGTGATAAATCCTCATCACGGTAGAGAAAAAGCATTTTTTCCGAATGTTGATAATAGAAGGCAATACTTGAACCAAACAAAAGTATCAGCCAGATAATGTATATCCAGATAAACAGGATAATGATAGTCGCAAATGCAGAGTAGATGGCCGCATACTTTGTTGAGCCGACTATAAAAAGAGTAAAGACGACGGTTGCTACCTTGAACAATAAGGTCGCTATTGTTGCCCCGAACAATGCGGCTGAAAATCTGACCCGCGTATTCGGGACAAACATGTAGACGAAGGTGATGCCGAGCACAGTCATGATGAACGGCAGGTAGATAGAAAGCAGGTTGTATAAAAATGCCCCTGTATCTGTCTCTACCACTTGCTTGTAGAGCTCAAGGTGCTCGACTGACTGGGACAGGCCTATGGCAGAGAAAATCAGCAGAGGCCCTACCATCAATACGGAGATATAATGGCTGAAGCGTTCATGTAGAGGTCTCAGTTTTCTTACCCGCCAGGTACTGTTGAATGCTTCCTCAACCTGGCGAATCAATGACACGACAGTAAACAACAGCAGGCCGAGACCTACCGCACCGAGCACTCCAACCTTGATATTGTCGACGAAGCTAAGGACAGTTGTCGTGATTTCAATGCCTTTCTCACCGAGTGGTGCAAGGAGATTAAGCAACAGGGGTTCTAGCTGATTGTGTACTCCAAAACCCTTGAGTACCGAAAACATCACAGCCAGTAACGGCACCAGCGACAGGATCGTCATATAGACCAGCCCCATCGCATACAGCTTATTGTGTCCTTCCAGAAGCTCGGAGATCAACAATTGCGTGCCACGCAGGAAAAGCAGTAGTTTGCGTTTCCATGCTGGCAGACCCCTTACATCAGTCTGCCAGATATTTTGATCCCACCAGCTCAGAAGATCAGTTAACAAATCAACCTCGCAGTTACGAAGTTAGCTTATGCTACTTAACTTCCAGCAGTTCAATTTCGAACAACAGGGTCTCACCCGGGCCAATAAGATTGCCGGCACCTTTGTCAGCGTAACCCAGCTCTGGAGGGATAACGACTTCCCATTTGTCGCCGACTTTCATCATTGGCACCACTTCCTGCCAGCCCTTGATGACCCCAGTCAGACCGAAAGTAGCCGGTTTGTTGCGCTGATAAGAGGAATCAAACTCTGTTCCGTTGACCAGTTTACCGCGGTAATGCACAGTTACTTCACTCTCAGCACTGGCCTGTTTGCCCTTGCCTGTAGTAATTACTTTGTACTGAATACCGTTATCAAGAGTTTTAACACCCTCTTTTTTTGCATTCGCAGCACGATATTCATCACCTGCTTTCTTGTTCTCTGCAACTTTCTCCTGCAACGCCTTAAGCTGTATATTACGCTCTTCGGTCAGTGCAGCCTGCATCTCTTCGTCTGTCAATGCGGGTTTTCCACCAGACAGGGCATCTTTCATCGCTGTTGAGAAAGCGGCAGGATCTACATCAAGCCCTTCAGCTTTAAGTGACAATGCCAGTCGGTAACCAACTGAATAGCTGAATTTCTGCTTATGGTCTTTAAGCTCTGCAGCAACTGAAACTGCCGGCGCAGCAAAAGCCATGACAACCACTGCCAGGGTAATATTTCTCAATTTCATTTTAATCCTCTTCTAATATTGAATATGGAGATTAGCGGGTAATAAATATTGATGCTGGATGATATATGACTACAGCGATCCAACAAAGCCAGTTTTAAATTATCTTTGATTTATTCTGGATAAAGGTGGATTTCGATCCAAATATCCTGATTATCGCCGAAAACAGCGATAAATACCTGAATCTTTCAGACGAAAAGGTCGAGTTAATGGACTAAATTGAGCTTCCTTAATTTATTCTGCAGATATTTCATTAAATAGATTCATCAGGTCGACATTGACCTTGTCTATCCATTCCTGCCATTGGCCCTGATAATCTTTAAAAGTTTCCGCGTTAATCGTATTTAGATTCTTCCTGGTAATAATGATCACCTCACCAGTTTCTGCAATACTGTTCATATCAGGCTGAGCAAGCTTTTTACTGCTCTGGTTCAGCTCCTTGACCGTGTTTTCCATCATTTCTTTGTCAGCAGGATCAATGTTCTTGTCCTGCTCCTGAATGGCATTTTCTATCGAGCCAGCAAGTTCATCAAGATGACGGCGCATAATTTCACTATATTCCTTGACTGCAAGACTAGCCTGGTTACCAAGGCTTTCTGTCAACTCTATTAACTTATTATTCAGGGCTTCCAGCTCGCTGGTGACCGTTTTTCCTGCTGCTTCAAACTGCTGAGAAATATCATCACCTATCGTCGTTATCCGGTTTACAAAATCGGCAACAGCCGAACTGGCTCGCACAACCTTCTCGGTCTGATCGTAATCCACTTTCCACTCGTTGCCCTGCTTTACAAGGTAGGTAACAAAATAAAGCATTTCACTATTTGCAGCATCAGGAGCTGAGATATGGGTATGCACACGGGCTTCACGCTCTTCTATTATGATTTTCCCCCACGATGGGATCATTCCTTTCCAATCACGTGCAAAAGCATCGTAGCCATTCTCGCTGCCGAGGGTGGAATATTTCACAACACCCGCGACATCATCATTAATAACGGACTGCCAGAATGCAAGACTCACTTCCTGTGGCGTCTCAGGTTTATTACATGCTGATAGCATGAATGCC
>JARFQI010000154.1 GCA_029287855.1 Arenicellales bacterium
GCGCAAGTACACCAGGCGTGACAAAATAGTGAAGACTGATTTGGCAAAGTCCTTCGCTGAAGTGAAAGTAGACTCCAGCATCAAACCTCTAGCCGCTACTTCGGCTGCCAGTCTGGCGGCCACGGCACCACCGAGTGAGCGTCCGAAAATAATAATATTGTCAGCTGTAAAACCTTTTTCTACGGTGAGGAAACGCCACGCAGCTTTTGCATCCAGGTAAATACCCTGTTCATCAGGTTTTCCCTGGCTGTTACCATAACCGCGGTAATCAATAATGAAAACGTTTAACCCGAGGCGGTGAAATATCTCTATTGAATCACGTCGATGTGAAATGTTGCCTGCGTTACCATGAAAAAAGAGCAGCACCTGCTTCGACTCATGACGCGGAATATACCAGCCGTTTAACTTTACACCATCGGTCGTGGTGAGCGTAATTTCATCATAGTTCATGCTCCAGTCTGACGGCGCCTGGTGTACATCGCGCATAGGATAAAAGATCATCAGCGGCTGCTGAAAATACATCAGCACATTCAGCGCTAATAAGCTGAGTACAACGATAATCGCGTAGTTGATAATGGTTCCTTTCACGTTGTCATCGGTAATATTTATCGAGCACTGTTTTGCGTCTTTTTAAATGCTTAAAATCCATGCTGCAGGATTCTAATTTAAACCAATCCTCCACATAAATAATAATACTATCGGCCTCAGCGCGTCAGTACGTTTAGAGAATCGTAAACACTCTAAATCTAGAAACAAGTTAACACAAAGCTTTTATCCATCAACAGACACATGCCGGGATGGAGAGGTAGCAGGCTATAATCATAACTTGATAGAACTTGCCTGCCCTCGCCTTATTTAAATTTCACAGACGTTGATGGAGGATAAAAAACATAAGTAAAAGCTGACTTACTATTTCTCCTGGCAGGTGATTACAATATCTGCACTAAGGTCCAGGCCTACGGTAAGTCATTGTAATTTATTTATTAAATTTCATATTTCGTCATATTATACGAAATATAAATATTTTATAATATAAATCGTCATATATAACGACTTGAATAGATATAAGAAATGTTATATATATCGATAAATATTACGATTTAGTATTAAATTCTCTTTTAACTCGTAAAATTTGGCGATCATGAAAATATCTGAATTTCTCACCGATGATGTCATCCTTAGCGAGATTGGTGAGCGCATTTCACGACGTCGCCTCGATCTTCAATTGACGCAGGAGAAGCTGGCGGAGCAGGCAGGTATAGCCAAGCGCACCCTTGAGCGGATTGAAGCAGGTTCTTCGTCCCAGATGTCGAGTCTGATCCGTATTTTGCGTGCATTGGATTCGTTATCGGGACTGGAACGAATGATACCCGAGGTCGCAGAGAGGCCAATGGACCTGCTGAAGCGCAAAGGAAAGAAGCGTCAACGGGCATCCACGCGGCGCAACGCTGAAAAGCGTGATACACCGTGGACATGGAATGACGACATATGACGAGTGTCGCAGAGGTCAGGCTCTGGGGGCGGACCATAGGCGCCGTTTCGCTGGGCGATCGCGATGAGGTAGCGGCTTTTGAATATGCTGCTGATTTTTCCGGCAGCATGATCGAGGTTTCGCCCATTACTATGCCGCTATCGATGCGTGTATACAGTTTCCCCGAACTGTCGAGAGAAACTTTTTATGGCCTGCCCGGATTGCTGGCTGACTCGCTGCCGGATAAATTCGGTAATGCGCTGATCGATGCCTGGCTTGCCACACAGGGACGGCAACCCGGGTCATTCAATGCTATCGAACGGCTTTGCTATACTGGCGAGCGTGGCATGGGAGCACTGGAGTTTGTGCCTGAAATCGGTCCCGGCTTGCGGCAGGGCAGTCAAATTCAGATCGAGAAGATGGTCGAACTCGCTTCGTCCGTGCTTAGCTATCGTGAAAAACTGGCAGGATCCTTTGCTGATGACAGTAAAGGGCAGGCAATGAAAGACATCCTGCGCATAGGCACGTCAGCGGGTGGTGCAAGGGCAAAGGCAGTAATTGCATGGAATCCACACACCAACGAAGTGCGCTCCGGTCAGGTGCCGGCAGCAGAAGGCTTTGAATACTGGTTGATAAAATTTGATGGTGTTCGCGGCAATCGGGACAAGGAACTCGAAGACCCGCAGGGATATGGCGTGATCGAATACGCCTATTACAACATGGTGAAGGACTGCGGCATTAATATCAGCGAATGTCGTTTGTTCGAAGAAAATGGCAGGCGACATTTTATGAGCCGTCGTTTTGATCGACTGGCGAGGGGTGAGAAACTGCACATGCAATCATTGTGTGCACTGGCGCACTATGATTTCAATATGGCCGGTGCCTACAGCTATGAACAGGCGCTGCTGGTTATCAGGCAACTGCGGCTGCCGATGAAAAGTGTCGAGGAGTTGTTTAGACGCATGGTATTTAATATCGTTGCACGCAATCAGGACGACCACGTCAAGAACATTGCTTTCCTGATGGACAAGTCAGGCAACTGGTCGCTGTCGCCGGCATTTGATATGACATACAGCTATAACCCGGCCGGCGCCTGGACGGCCAGCCACCAGATGACCATGAATGGAAAGCGAGACGACTTTAGCATGGATGATTTCAAGGCCTGCGCAAAAACGGCTTCAATGAAACGCGGTCGTGCAGAGACTATTGTCAGCGAGGTGCAGGAAGTGGTGGCGCACTGGAAAGAATATGCTAATGATGCCGGTGTTCCGACGACCATGCGTGACCAGATACAGCGCACACTCAGGCTAGATGACTTTTGATGAATCCAGATGCTTTAAACGGGTCGTGCGAACCAGGTGCTAGATGGCCCGCAACACATAAATCCTAAACCTCAAGTCTTTTCCTCAGCTATTCCCATATAGAGGTCAAAGTTCTTAATGTAATCATCAATATTCGCTTCCAGCATTCTTCGGTATTCAGTCATGAAATAGTCAATGGTTTCTTCTTTGGCCCCAGACATTTCCTGTTTGTTTGTCCAGCCGCGCGCGCTTACCCAGGCATTGAACCTTGCGGTAGCATACATAAATGACGCATTTACTTTTTCGCTTTCAACTTCTTCAGTTATTTGTTGATTGGACAGATCAATATGGGCATCTGCCCTCTTAAAGAATTGCTTTTCTTCATCCTGCATTTATTTCTCCCTAACTATTGGGTTATTTATTTGAGCATCTCAAGCACAGCTTTGGCAGCCAGTTCTGAGGAGGCCGGGTTTTGCCCGGTTATCAGGTTGCCGTCAGTAATGGTATAGGGGTGCCAGTCTTCGCCTTTTGAGTAGTTGCCTCCTTTCCCTTTTAACTCATCTTCAAGTAAAAATGGTACAACTTCGGTAAGTTGAACGGCGTCTTCTTCGCTATTACTGAAGCCAGTCACGGACTTGCCATTGACCAGCGGGCTGCCATCGGAAGCTTTTGCATTTTTGAGGACAGCCGGCGCATGGCAGACCGCAGCTACCGGTTTACCGGAGCCGTACATTGATTCAATCAATGCGATAGAGTTGTTGTCTTCTGCCAGGTCCCACAAAGGCCCATGACCACCAGGATAAAACACCGCATCAAAATTCTCAGGTGAAACATCTGCAAGTTTTTGGGTGTTTGCCAGTGCCGCCTGCGCATCCGCATCTTCCTTGAAACGTCTTGTTGCATCTGTCTGGAAATCAGCTTCATCACTCTTCGGGTCCAGCGGTGGCTGGCCACCCTCAGGCGAGGCAAGGGTGATGTCTGCATTTGCGTCTCTGAATACATAGTATGGACTTGCGAATTCTTCGAGCCAGAACCCGGTTTTATGTCCTGTGTTGCCGAGTTGGTC
>JARFQI010000011.1 GCA_029287855.1 Arenicellales bacterium
GAATAATAAAGGGCCGCATTTCGCGGCCCTTTTTATATTACGAATTATGTTTTATGTTTTACGTAAAACCTAATACATAAAAACTGATACTTTTTCTTCATTCCAACCAGCTATTAACCCTCTCCAGGTCGGCGACTTCCAGGCTTCCTGTTACCCGCTTTAATTGCAGTGTGCTGAGAATAAACTGGTATTTGGCATTGATATAATCCCGCTCCGAACCGTAAAGATCGCGTACCGCATCCAGCACTTCGACATTGGTATTGACCCCCGCCTTAAATCCTTCACGTTTGGCCTCCACGGTACTGTTGCCGGATTTGACCGCGGCTTTCAATGCATTCAAACGACTGATACCGCTCGTTATAGCCTGATAGGCAGCTCTTGATATCCTGTCAACATTTCGCCTCGTTCCTTCCTGCCTGTGCAGAGCGGCCTGGTAGAGCGCCCTTGCCTCTTTGGTTCCTGCCACAACCCCCCAGCCCTGAATCAGGGGAATATCTAATTGCAGTCCTATGTCAGAGCTTTCATTTTTTCTTCCCGATCCGGTCAGGCTGCCATCTGATTCTGAGTTTAGATGCGATGCCACGAGATCGAGCGTAGGGTAATGACCTGCCTTGATTCTTGAAACCTCCCGATCTGCGATCTCAACGCTACGTTGTTCGGCGAGAAAATCAAGATTGTTTTTCAATGCCAATTCAACCCAGTAATCCACATTATCTGGTGATGGTGGATCAAGCGGCGGCTTGTCCTGTGCAATAACATGGAGCTCGCCAGGCTCCTGTCCTGTCAGCTCTTTCAATGCAACCAGGGCATCGCGCAGGGCAAAGTCTGCTTCAATTACGTTTGTTTCTGCCAGTCTATAACGAGACTCGGTGGCATATAGGTTGGTTACCGTTCCCAGTCCTACATTGAGTCTTTCTCTGTCCAGTTCAAGCTGTTCGGCCAGTGCCTTTTTTTCTGCCTCTGAAACCCTGAGGTTTTCCTGCGCAACCAGCGCCTGTCCATAGACTGTGGCGACCCGGTATATCAGCTCCTGCCTGGCTGAACCAAGATCGAGCGCGGCCTTTTCAACATTTATCTGTGCCTGCTTGTAGGTCTGCCAGGCAGGCACATCAAATAATGCCTGATTTAGATTTACCGACCATCTGTCAACATTGTAATCGGCTTCACCGTCAAAACCGGGGATATTATCAGAGCTGCTGACCTCCTGATTACGCCGAAAGCTACCCGCCTCGGCTCCAAGGAAAGGTAACAAACCTGCTCTGGCCTTGCCTAGCCTTGCATATTCAGCCTCATAGACACTGACGGCAGCCTGGTATTGTTGGTCCTGTTGAACAGCCAGCTGATAGGTAGACATCATGTCGTCTGCCCTGGCAATTCCCACTACCTGCATAAGAACCGGCAGTGTAACGAGAGTGATGAATTTCCCTTTTTTCTTCATTAGGTTAACCTGAAATTTTCCTGTTTTGTATTTGTAAATTATCTCACCTGAGACTATTTATTTAAGATACTACATTACAATGGATAAACTGGATGAGGTTTTTGTTCCTCATAATAAGGCATCATTCGCGGCACCAGTGCTTGCAGACGATCAATACGTTTGTCGGAAGATGGGTGGGTACTTAAAAAATCAAAAGAAGAGCTGCCTGACTCTTTGCTCATTTTCTGCCATAGCGTTACAGCCGCATGGGGGTTAAAACCGGCCCTGGCAGCAAGCTCAACACCAATCTCATCTGCCTCAGATTCAGCTACCCGACTATTTGGCAACGTAACCGCAACCAGTGCAGCGGCAGATGCACCGGTAGCAATATTTCGATTGTCTGTTGCTACTGATACAGCGAGAACACCGAGAGAGGTAGCCAGTGCAACTGACATTTTTTCTGCTGTATGTTTGGCCAGAGCGTGCGCTATTTCATGCGCGAGAACCTGCGCCAGCTCATCATCTGTAGGTTCTATCTTATTCACCAGGCCAGTATATAAAGCCATCCTCCCACCTGCCATAGACCATGCATTGACGGTCTTTGGGTCCTCGATGACTTTCATGCTCCATTTCCAGTTTTTGGTATCCGGTCTCATGATTATTGCTTCGTAGATCAGCCGACCGGTTATCCGGTTCACACGTTCGATCAACGCCTTATCATCAGACAGCTGGCCTTTTTTATTGTAATCATCCATCACCTGTACATAGGCGGTAGCCGACTGGGCAATCGCTGTTTCTTCCGAGATCATTATGAACTGGCTGCGTCCGGTTGGAGTAGTTGTACATGCAACCAGCCATACAGGAAAGAATAAAATAAAAAGTCGCTTTAAAATTTTCATTTGTTTCTATCAATATCCGTTTCAATTTTCTCTACTCGGAGATAAATTTGTGATGAGGAGGCTTGCTGCTGACGCGAAATCGCAGCAATATTGGCATCCTTGATAGCCCCGGTTTGATCCACATTACCAATGGCTATCCATTCACCCAACTTGCCAGTGATAGAAGTCCTGACATCCGATACCGTTGTATCCTGCCTGCCCTGTCGAGGGTAGTGTCCATTTGTTCTGATACGCTTGTGCTGGCGACTGAAAGTATTAATTTCCAGAAAAACTTCATCGCCATTAAGTCGCGGAATAGTGTAGAAACCGGTCACGGCCGGATAAAATTCAGTGCTGTCATAACGATATATACCATCAGGCCCGACCACAGAAGTTCGGTTCCTGACCGGAATCTCTTCGCCTGTTGAAATATAAGCCTCGCGTCCCTCAAGCACCTGTACCTGCTGGGTAATATTCATATCCGCTGTTCGCCTGTTCGATTTTGCCTTGACCAAAAGGGAATCCTTATCTGTATTTGTATAGTGGCGACCGCCAGGCAGCGAACCAACGATTATGCCACCTTTGTTGATAGCTATGTTGCCTTTACGACCCTGAACAGAAGCTGAATCCTGTTTGCTTGTGAGGCTATTGCCTCGCCTGACACTTATTAGCAAACGAGCTGGTGATTTGTCTAACGAGGCCAGCACTTTACGAACTTGCTCCAGTGCCTGCGGCGTAGCGGTAACCACAAGTTGTCCCTGTAATCCGGTGATAGAGCCGGCCGGCGAAACCAGTGGCCTGATTACTGGTATGACCTCATTGACAGTACGGTAACCCAGCGGAATAACTTCTGTTACCAATTGCTGAGCGTGGCCGATAACGGGTGTGGAAAGACACAGGAGCAGTAACAGAAAACAACGCTTAATCACAGTATCAACTCATGCCCCTTCAATTTTCCGGCAGCAGTGATTCCATCGCCATCAGGTCATCCATATTTTCACGCCGACGGATGACATGAAATTTATCACCATCTACCATTACTTCTGGTGGTCGCGGTCGGGTATTGTAGTTTGAACTCATGCTAAAACCATAGGCACCTGATGAACGAATTGCCAGCAAGTCACCTTCCCGCAGTGAGAGTTCACGCTGCTTCGCGAGAGTATCCCCGGTCTCGCATACCGGACCGACGATATCCCAGGTCTTTGCATTATCGCCACTGCGAGGTTCAACCGGCACAACTTCCTGCCAGGCATCATAAAGAGCCGGACGCATCAGGTCATTCATTGCCGCATCAACGACAGCAAAGTGATGGCCCGGTGTTTTTTTCAGATATTCAACACGGGTCAATAACACACCGGCATTGCCAGCTATGGCGCGTCCAGGCTCCAGAATCAACGTTAATCCCGGCAACTGTCTTTGTTCCAGTCGCTGTTGAAGTGCCCGGACATATTCTTCTGGTAGAGGGGGGCTTTCATGCTGGTAAGAAATGCCCAGTCCACCACCAATATCAAGGTGTCTCAGTTTTATACCGGCAGACTCCAGCTTTTCAAGAATATCCAGCACTCGATCCAGCGCCTCAATAACTGGTGATACATCGGTTAACTGTGAACCGATATGGCAATCGATGCCCACCAGGTCAAGCATTGGGTATTCAGAATGAGCCATGTTGTAAAGCTCATAAGCTTCAGCGGCAGGAATACCAAATTTGTTTTCTTTCAGACCTGTTGAGATATATGGATGCGTTTTTGGGTCAACATCAGGATTCACTCGTAGTGACACCGGGGCTCGCACACCAAGCTGCCCAGCGATGCCTGCAATACGTTCCAGTTCGCCTGCAGATTCTACATTGAAACACTTTATCCCGGCACTCAGGCCGGCGCGTATTTCAGCTGATGTTTTTCCAACACCGGAAAAAACCACTAGCTCAGGATCACCACCAGCCCGTAATACTCGCTCCAGTTCACCACCAGAAACAATATCGAATCCGGCACCAAGTTTTGCCAGTATATTCAACACAGCAAGGTTTGAGTTAGCTTTTACCGCATAACAAATTAGATGGGGAATGCTGTCAAGCGCTCTGTCAAAGGCCTGAAAATGACGGCTAAGAGTTGCTCGTGAATATACATAGGCTGGCGTACCTACTTTATTAGCTATTTCTGCAAGCGCTATGGACTCAGCATACAGCTGCCCATGCTGATAGGAAAAATGATCCATCCTGATTTGTTATTCCTTACTCTCAGGCTTAGCTTCTTTCTCCGCAGCTTCTGTTTCCTTTTCTAGCGATGCATCTTTTTCTAGCTCAGCTGCTGGCGCAGCTGCTACAGGCTCTTGTTCCAGATACAGAGGCCCTTTCTGTCCACAGGCAGACAGCAAAAACAGGCTGGCTAGCAGCAAAAACCCGGTAAAGCGTATTTTCATCAGAAACTCCAGAATAGTAGAATGCAGTAATTGATTAAGTATACCCCGTGAGTCAACGTTACAACACCGGAAAACAAGATGACAAAAGAGACTAAAAATGAGGCTTTCACCAGCACTCTGGAACAGCTGGAAGATCTACTCGATAACTGTGAAGCCGACATAGACTACGACACTGCCAGTGACATACTGACTATTGAGTTCGACAACAGCAGTAAAATCATAATTAACTACCAAAGCGCCAATGGGCAATTATGGCTGGCTGCACGTAGCGGTGGTTTTCACTATGACTATGATGAAAAAACATATCGCTGGTTAAATGACCGAAACGGCGCAGACTTTTTTGATGATCTATCACGACTTGCAACGGAGCAGGCAGGGGAGGAGATATCTCTCAGGCCTGTATAAGTTGACTTTTTAAGGACTAATGCAAGGTATTTTAAAAATTGTAACCTGGTTTCTATATGGGCATCATCGAGCTGTAGTACCTGCTATATAAAATTACTGGCCCTGCCATAACCATCAAATCTGTGTGGTACCCGTATGAGCCGAAGATAATCGGTACCCACCGCTAAAACTATTTCTATTCCGCCTGTTGATTACCAATAGCCTTGCGCATTCTCCCGATGGACTCAAGAACCTGCTCTGGTGCAGTGCCGCCTATGTGATTACGTGCATTTACGGAACCTTCCAGTGTTAACACATCAAATACATCATTCTCTATGTCAGCACTGAATTGCCTGAGTTCATCGAGAGACATGTCAGACAGGTCATGCCCTGTCTGTTCCGCTGCCTGCACTGCCTTGCCGACAATTTCATGGGCATCGCGGAAGGGAATATTTTTTCTCACCAGATAGTCAGCCAGATCAGTGGCTGTCGAGAAACCCTGCCGGGCGGCCTGATACATAACTTCAGACTTTACTGTCAGCTGGGGGATCATGCCTGCAAATACACGTACAGCTGCGATTGCTGTGTCGAGGCTATCAAACAGAGGTTCCTTATCTTCCTGGTTATCACGGTTATATGCCAAAGGTTGTCCTTTCATGATCATCAACAGAGTCACCAGGTTCCCGATCACCCTGCCGCTTTTACCACGAGTAAGTTCCGCAACATCTGGGTTCTTTTTTTGCGGCATGATAGAAGAACCGGTGCAATAGGTATCGCTGATTTCAATAAAAGCAAATTGTGCAGACGACCAGATGATCAGCTCTTCAGACATACGAGAAAGATGTATCATAATGATTGCTGCTGCCGATAAGAATTCCATCGCGAAATCACGATCAGATACAGCATCCAGCGAGTTCTCTGCCGGCCCATCAAAACCAAGCAGCGTTGCTGTAAAATGGCGGTCGACAGGAAACGTGGTTCCAGCCAGAGCGGCTGCACCCAGAGGCATTACATTCATCCGCCCACGACAATCCGACAGGCGACCCAGATCACGCCTGAGCATTTCCACCCAGGCCATCATATGGTGTCCAAAGGTTATCGGCTGTGCCACCTGGAGATGGGTAAACCCGGGCATAATGGTGTCATATTCACGTTCAGCAAGATCCAGTAAAGACTCAAGCAGACTCAAAACTTCTGAGCTTAGCCCCTCAATACCCTGACGCAGATACAAACGAATGTCTGTCGCCACCTGGTCATTGCGTGAACGTCCTGTATGCAATTTCTTGCCGACCTCGCCGATTTTTTCAGTCAGGCGTGTCTCAATATTCATATGCACGTCTTCAAGAGTACGGGACCAGCTAAAGTTTCCCTGTTCAATATCCTCAAGTATTTGATCAAGGCCTGAGATGATTGCATCGCGCTCAGTATCAGTCAGGACGCCGACCTTTGCCAGCATAGTGGCATGAGCCTTAGACCCCTGTATATCGACGTCGTACAAGCGCTGATCGAAGGATACAGACTCCGTATACTCCTCAACTAGCTCATCTGTCTCAGCCGTAAAACGGCCTTTCCAGGGTTTCTCTTCAGTTCCTGCCATGTCAATATGCTTCCTCGATAGATCGCCGAATTATACCGACACAACAAGCATCAATAAATCCATCAAACCACTCATCACGATATTTCAACCGATAATCCGGCATATGTGGAACATGCAGATAAATCGACTAATTTAAAGATGAGCAATAGCTCTAATCTGGTTTGCAACCCTCATCTAATTGCACCCCCAATCCTATAGTAGACCAGACCCTGGCCCCCTTTTGACAAGGGGGTTTTTTTAACATCAGGAAATTTCTTATCATAATTCAACCTGGGAGACAGGCATAAATAGTGACACAAAGCGAAATATCACTGAACCATTTCCGCCTGCCTGTTTTACTCTACACAAAATGTATATCTGGCACTTTACCATTCATCTGGCCATTACATCCTGTAATCAGCAAAATTTCTATGGCTGATTTCTGGATGATAGATTTAACACAGTTAGTAAAAAACACTAACAACCTGGTCCAGAAACCCTCATCTGATACACCCCCGACAACTGGACCAGAAGATTCAGGCCCCTTGTTTACAAGGGGTTTTTTTTTATCGCTGCTGTTATTATGATCACTGTAATATCTGAAATCCATCCTGCAAATCAGAATACTGGAATGATCAAGCAACAGACAAAAACGACAGACAAACAGCGAATTACTCCTGACTATACAAAATCTGTAACGGGTATATTGTTATTCGCTGCATTGCTGAGTAGTTTGATCATCACGGCTGCACGTGTCAGTACGTGGGAAAACAGTATTTTTACTGACTTCACTGCACTGTTGGCAGCTAGCTTCCTTATCGCACTGACAGATGCACTGATACTTAAACTTTTCAACCCACTACTCGAAAAACTGCCGCTTAGAATGAACCTGGTCGCTGCCTATTTTCTGCTAATGGTGACCACCTTCATCATTTGCTATGCCTTGTATAATATTGTTAACGAGCATTGGCAATTGAATTTAACAGGTGAATGGACTGAAGTTACACTAGTGCAAACTTTCATTATCGCCACGGTGAATTATATAGTGGTGCTAGCAATTCTTTTTCAGCAAGCAAAAACCGCGGTGCTCAGAAAGTCTTTCCAGGCGGCCAATCTACAGGCATTGCAGTCACGTATAAGACCGCACTTCATGTTTAATAGCATGAATAGCATCGCCGGTCTGATAAGAAATAATCCTGAAATGGCTGAACTGGCACTTCAAGACCTTGCCGACCTGATCCGTGTTCTGATGGCAGATGCGCGCAAACTTGTCCCGTTAGTAGCCGAAATCGAAACATCGAAACAATATCTGAAAATTGAAAAATTACGTCTTGGCGATCGACTTGCGGTACAGTGGCATTCGAAAAGCATCCCAAAGAATTGCTTTGTCCCTTCACTTATCTTACAGCCATTGCTAGAAAATGCTGTTTATCACGGCATTGAACCCAGCTTCGGCGGTGGTGTTATAGATATTGATATGCGTGCAGACAAGCAAAGTGTACAGATACTCATACGCAATCCATTACCTGATGATGGAGAACGCTCACACCGAAAAGGCAACCAGATAGCGATGGATAACATAAAACAAAGATTAATCAAGCATTTCGGTGAAAGTGCATCTCTCAGTTCCATACGCCGCAATGATATGCATATTACAAAAATCATATTTCCAGTTGTAACAAACCGATAATTATCACGGGGAACAAGATGAAAATTCTTATTGTTGATGATGAAAGCCTGGCTAGACAGCGCATGCGTGACCTTCTCACTGACCTTGGTGAGACAGATATTGTGGGTGAGGCCGTCAATGGCAGCGAAGCCATCGAGAAAACCGTTACCTTGAAACCTGACCTGTTATTAATAGACATACGTATGCCAGTAATGGATGGACTGGAAGCAGTTATGCACATGCAGGGGATAGAGAATCCACCCAAGGTTATCTTTACCACTGCCTATGACGAACATGCGTTGGAAGCCTTTGAACTAAATGCCGTTGACTACCTTTTGAAGCCAATTCGCAAAGAGCGACTTGAAGCCTCACTTCGCAAAGCACGCCCGGTCACTACCGGACAACTGAGAGAAGTCTCGCTTGCCAACGACAGCAAATCTTCCCGCAGCCATATCAGCGTACATATGCGCGGGAGAATTACACTGATACCCGTTCAGGATATTATTTACTTTATTGCTGATAACAAGTACGTCACCGTACGTACAGCAACCGAGCAGCACCTCATCGAAGAATCACTGGTCAGTCTGGAAGAGGAGTTCTCTGATCGATTCCTGCGCGTTCATCGCAGTTCACTGGTCAACACCGACTATCTTCGTGGCATGGAAAAAAACACGGCTGGCCACTGGCGTGTGTTAATGAAGGGCATTGATGAAAAACTTGTCGTCAGTCGCAGACATACACCCCAGGTGAGGCGCTGGGTGCGCCGCTAGAAGATCTTTTGCTGGCAGTTTGCACCATATCGATGCCGGCATTGATTGCCTGATCCAGATAAAAACCATAGAAATCTTCACTACTAATACCGATGACAGGTTTCCCGGCCTGCTTTCCATCCGGGCCAAAGACCACCACCTGCGGAACAAGGGTCACCCCGTATTTTGCAGCCAGCGCTGACATTGGCACACGTTTACCGGAAAAGTCCGTGACTAGCTGATTACTGTCAATTTCCAGTTCACGAGAAACTATCCCCGGGTAACGCTCATCTTTCATCAGGGGAGCAATATACAAAGAACGCACAACACTGCAGTATGGGCAAGTGGACGAACCAAACATCACCACCAGGGGCTGCCCATGACAGGCAGCCTGACGGGATTCTGCTAAAAGATCATGCGCCCATGGAAGCCTTTCCGCTTTCATGACAACCTCATCTTCTGACTCATCATCTGTCTCATCATCCAAAATCGCCGTTGCCTCTGTCATAAACAGCAGCAGGCTAGTGAGGAATAAAAATAGCGAAGTATTTACTAATGACATTGCAGGAGAGCCTCGGACTCACTTATCATATGACGTTGCATTTTGTAAATTATAGCAAATCACCTGGATAACTTGTGGAGCCCTCTTTGAACAAAATTCGTATCGGAACGCGAAAGAGTCCCCTTGCACTATGGCAAGCGCACTATATTCGCGATGAACTGCAAGCTCTGCACCCATCTCTTGAGTGCGAAATTGTTAAATTGAGCACAGAAGGTGACCGCATTCTTGATACACCACTGGCCAAGATTGGCGGCAAGGGTTTGTTCATCAAGGAACTGGAACAGGCCCTTATTGATGAACGTATTGATATTGCTGTGCACTCCATGAAGGATGTAACTGTCGATCTGCCAGAAGCCTTGCACATACCGGTAATTTGTAAGCGCGAGGCCCCATGGGATGCTTTCGTTTCAAACAAATATGACCACTTTCTCGATTTACCGGAAGGCTCACGGCTTGGCACCTCCAGCATGCGGCGGCAGATGCAGTTAAAAGCAGCAAGGCCTGACCTTCAGGTCATTTCTCTGCGAGGCAATGTCAATACACGCCTGGCTAAACTTGATGCCGGAGAATTTGATGCCATCATTCTGGCTGCTGCCGGGCTGATTCGACTGGAAATGTCTGATCGTATAACCGAAACACTGCCGCCGGCGCTGTGCCTGCCTGCAGTCGCCCAGGGTGCGGTTGGTGTCGAGTGCCGTAAAAATGATGACCAGACACTGGCCCTGCTAATGCAGTTGAATCATCCGCCAACGCACGCACGGGTTATTGCCGAACGTTCAATGAATGCCACCCTCGAAGGCGGTTGCCAGGTCCCTATTGCCGGTTTTTCTGAAATTCACGAAGACACTCTACACCTGCGCGGTATCGTTGGCACCCCTGATGGCAGCCTTCTGTTACATGCAGATATCGCCGGCCTTACACAAAATGCTGAAGAACTGGGTCAGGAGCTGGCAAAACAGCTACTGCAGAAAGGTGCAGGAGATATTCTCTCCCAGGTTTACAATTCATAGCCGGGTGGTGGTATAGACCTGCCTTGATACAATGACAACCGCTCCCCTGCGAAATTGCACAATCGTTGTTACGCGTCCGGTGGCCCAGGCAGGTAAACTGATAGAGAAACTTGAACGGCTCGGTGCAAATGTTACCTCTTTTCCAGTTATCGCTATTAGTGCTGCAGAAAACCATCAGCAATTGCTTACTCAGGTAAAATCCCTCGGCACTTATGACATTGCCATTTTTATCAGCAGAAATGCCGCTATCTATGGTTCAGAACTAATCAAACAAACTGGCGGCTGGCCGAATCACACACAAATTGCAGCTATTGGTGACAGCACAGCTCGACAACTTCAAAAACAGGGACTCACAACGGATATTGTTGCCAGTGGGGTGGCCAATTCTGAAAACCTGTTAGCAACCCGGGCGATGAGCTCGGTGAATGGTAAACGCATAGTCATATTTCGTGGCAATGGCGGCAGGGAAATACTTGCCGACAGCTTGCGAAATCGAGGCGCGGTGGTTGATTATATTGAGTGCTATAAAAGAAAACTCCCGAATACTAATAACGACATTCTTACCAGGCTATGGGATAAAAATACCCTGCATGGCATTATTATAACTAGCGCAGAAGGTCTGAAGAATTTATACAAGATGGTAAAAAAAGACGACTTAGCCCGACTTAACATCACCCCCATCTATGTTATTTCATCTACAATGGTGGAACTAAGCGGCAAACTGGGGTACAAATTGACTCCAATACAGATGGCTTCTGCACGTGATGATGATGTAGTTGAAGCAGTATTAGCGAATTGCTCTGCAAAAACTCAATAGCTAATCACCATAGCTAAATACAAAATTTATCGGCAATTAGAAAACGGCAAGACTGAAATACTTGAACCATGGAAAAAAAAGAAATAGACGATATCCTGCTCGACGACGCAATTGATAAAGAAAGTGAAGTAAGCCCATCTGATAACATCGATGAGCATACTGAACCGACGGGCAAGAGCAAAAGTGGATCCGGACTGGCAATCTTAGCCATTTTACTCTCCCTGGCAGCGTTGGCCGCCAGCGGCTACCTGTACCAGTTACAAAATAATCGCATCCAGCAAGCACAGACCAGCGAAAATGCAATGAAAGATTCCATTCATGCCTTGCGTACAGAGATGGAAAATACTGAGCAGCGCCTGCAAAGCGATCTACAGAGTAGATCCAGTGATATACCACCTGAAATACCACCTGAAATACTATCAGAAATTCAAACACTCAAAAATTCAACAGCTCAGCTCTACACAAGAATAGAAAATACGCAACAAACATGGTCTGTCGAAGAAATACACCAGCTTTTACAGCTTGCCGTTGACCAGTTATCACTGGCAGCAAATATCGACGGTGCGCTATCAGCGCTGGAGATAGCAGACCGCAGAATTGCCGACAATGGCGACCCTGAGCTACAGCCAGTTCGCCAGCAAATAGCAAACGACATTGCCAGCCTGAGACAGGTAGAACGCCTGGATCTTGCTGGCACTATCCACCGTCTGAGAGCTGTCGAAAAATCAATCAATCACATACCTGCCATTGGCCAGACAGCTCGCGCTACAACTACAACTGCTAGTGATACTAATGGTGATATATCTAACTCGGTCTGGCAACAAATCGGGCAGGACCTGTCCGGCCTGGTCAAGATTCGTCGCATTGACCGGCCAGAAGTTCCATTATTGCCTCCCGAACAACAATATTTCCTGCGCGAGAACACCAAAGCACTGTTGATGACAGCTCGCATGGCACTACTGCGTTCTGATGACGAAATCTATCAACAAAGCTTGCAGCAGGCACTGCAGTGGCTGGAACAATATTTCAATACTGACAGCCAGAATGGCAGCTGGGCAATCAACGAGCTGAAGACACTGACACAGATTAACCCGACACCTCAATTGCCTGATATCACCGCGTCACTTAGCCAATTAGAAACCATTACTGACGGGAAGCAACGATAATGCGATTCCTGCTGTTACTTTTTTTAGCCCTGGCCGCCGGCATCGCTCTTACTATCTTCGTGGAGAATCCGGGTTATGTCCTGATTACCCGGGAGCCCTGGTCAGTTGAAACCTCACTAACATTATTCGCTATTGGGCTACTCCTCTCTTTCGTCATTTTATATCTGTTCATACGGCTGCTTAACAACTTATTCTCTACACCTGGAAAAGTACGGCGCTGGCAGAATCGTCGCCATATCGATCATGCCATTGAAGATACTCGAAAAGGACTTGCGGAAGCGATTAATGGAAACTTGACGCAGGCTGAAAAACTTCTAACCAGAAGTCTAGCGGACAGCCCACAGGCAGAAATAAACCTGCTTGCTACTGCATGGATCGCACAGCAGAAAGATGAACACCAGAAACGTGATGACTACATCGCGCAAGCCAGCAACCTGGAAAGCGCTACAACAGACACCGCTGAAATGGCCATCGGGCTTACTCAATGCACCTTACTGCAGCAAGCTGGCCAGACAGAACAGGCACTGGCCACGGCTCGAATGCTGCACGAGAAGTCACCAGCAAATCCCGCAGCTATCAAAAGCCTGATAAAGCTTCTGCAGGAAACAGAACAATGGCAGGAACTACTGCCAGTCCTGGCACTGGCAAACCGCCACCATGTCCTGCCTGAGAATGAGCAGAAAATACTGGAGACGCAGGCGGCAACCGGACTGCTTGCAACCAGTGAGAATATTATCGACCTCGAAAAACACTGGAAATCCCTGCCAAAGAAAGCGCACAAAGAAACGGCAATAATCGCCAGTTACTGCCATAGACTGAAAGAATTCAATAAGCATCAGGAAGCTGAATCACTGATTCGTAATACGCTGAAACACCAGTGGTCAGAAGAGCTGGTTGGAATCTATGGGCAGCTAAAAACAGCGAACCCCGGGTCACAGTTAAAACAGGCAGAATCATGGCTCACTGAACACCCGACCAATACACAGCTTATGCTGTGCATGGGCAGGCTGGCAAAACTAAATCAGCTATGGGGCATGGCTCGCAGTTTCTATGAAGTGGCAGCACAAAACGGCGACAGCAATGACGCCTTCCTTGAACTTGCCTGGCTGCTCGAATCACTGAATGAACATGATTCTGCCCTGCAATACTATAAGCGCGGGCTTGAAAGTAGCCTCGGCAACCGACAACAGGGATTTTCAATCTCTGCGAATTCGCGTCTCGACATGAAAAGCAATGGTGAGGAAACTAAGGCTTCCGGTTCTGCCCAGAACCTTGAGCTGGAACAGGAAACTCAGTCCCCATCGTTGGCATATTCAAACGAATCGAAGTAAAAATGCCCCTGTTCCAGGCCATTGTCTGGAAAGCTCTTTTGAATAGCATTGATCATTGGTGGCGGTCCGCTGGCATAAACGTCAAATCCTGTAAAGTCAGGAAAATCTGACATAACTGCTTCATGCACCCAGCCGGTAGCACCCGTCCATCCATCACCTGCACTGGGCTCAGATAACACCGGGGTATAACTTAAACAATCAAGATCCTCTGTCCATTCCCTCAGATCCTCATCAAAGTACAGGTCCCTGATTGCCCTGGCCCCCCAGTACAGGTGTAATGGACGGTCGCAACCTTCTTCCCTTACTTTCTCAAGCATGCTTTTCAACGGGGCGAGCCCTGTACCACCGGCTATAAGTATAGCCGGGCGACTATTATCACTGCGCATAATGAATGTACCAAAAGGCCCTTGCATTCGAAGCATGTCCTTCTCTTTCATTTCATTAAAGACCTGACCAGTAAAGGAGCCGCCAGGCACTTCACGTATATGTAATTCGAGAATCTCGCTTGATGAAGGCGAGTTTGCCATGGAGAAACTCCGGCGACGGCCATCTCTCAACAAAAAATCCAGATATTGACCAGCATGAAATTCAAATTTTTCATGTGGTGGCAGCTTTATTTCCATCTGCATTACATCGTCTGCCAGTCTCGTTAACCGATGCACGCGACAGGGTAAGGTTTTAATTTCAATATCGGCTACGGCATCTATGGTTTCAACATCCAGCTGGATATCGCCTTTAGTCATGGCTTTACAACAGAGAATGAAACCTTCTTGTTCCTTTTCATCACTCAGTCCCTTGAGCTTTTCCTCAGATTCATATTCAACTTCACCGCCATGTAGGAGGCCCATACAACTGCCGCAGAATCCATTACGGCAATTATGTGGAATCACGATACCCTGTCTCAAAGCAGCGCTGAGTATGTTTTCTCCTGCTTCCGTTGCAAAACTTCTGTGCTGGTTAACCAGTTCAACCTTGTCTGTCATAAATCTGCTCTTTCTTGTTCATCATTCGATGATTGTACCTGCTATCAAGTTTAACTTAACCACAATATCTAAGGAGACTCTGGTCAATACGAGACCAGCTGCATAAAGATCATAAGCAGGCATAAATTGAGTAAATCGCCGATGAACATTCAATAGTATTTTTAAAATAGCGGATAACATGATGATACATGTCGAGCTGTTGTTGAGAATTTGGTCAGGAGGAATATCAGCAGTATAAGGAATCTATTCATAATTCGGAGTAAGATGTCTGATCACAATGACCAGTTTCCTTTCTAGCAACCCAGATGCCTGAACTTCCTGAAGTAGAAACAACCCGGCGCGGCATACAAGCCCATATTATTGGACCAGTCATTTCTGAAATTCGTATTAATAACCCAAACTTACGCTGGCCTGTACCTTCAGAAGCACTGATGAAAGCACTGCCCGGACAGAAAATTCTATCTGTTATCCGGCGCGGTAAATATCTCCTGCTCAACTGCGGCAATGGCCACTTGATACTACACCTCGGCATGTCAGGCAGCCTGCGTATTCTCAAACAGGCTGTGGCCGCAGAAAAACATGAACATATTGAAATCCTCTTCAATAACGGCAAAGTATTACGTTTACGTGATCCTCGACGCTTCGGTGCCGCTCTCTGGACTGAACAACCGCCCTATGAACACCCGCTGCTGTCTTCCCTGGGACCTGAGCCTCTTGCTGACGACTTCGATGGAGAATACCTGTTCCAGCAGACGCGCAATCGCCGCTGCTCGATTAAAAACCTGATTATGGATGCCCATGTAGTGGTTGGCGTAGGAAATATCTATGCCAGTGAATCACTGTTTCATGCCGGGATTCGACCAGCAAAAGCCGCCTCGCGACTATCTCTCAAATCCTGCCACCAGCTGGTTCTGGCAATCAAAAAAATACTGACCCGGGCCATTGCTGCAGGCGGGACTACACTACGGGATTTCACCGACAGTAATGGCCAGGCAGGCTATTTTAGCCAGCGTCTATTTGTCTATGGTCGCGAAGGGGAAAACTGCCTGCAATGCACAGGCATGATCAAGCGCAAACTGATTGGGCAGCGCTCAAGCTTTTATTGTCCGTACTGCCAGAAATAACTACCACTTGTGAGATAAAAACTTGTCCAGGCATCAGGAATATGCCATTTTCTAATTCTAATTTATGATAAACATTTTCAGCTCTTAACAAATAACATTAAGTATGCGCTGGAACTACTATAAAATCTTGAATTATTCAGGTCCAGAATCTATAGTTACAGTTCGAGCATAAGGCAAACCAAAGGGGCAGTTCGATGACTAAGCATGGAATTATCGATGATTTTGAAGCATACAGTGAATGGCGTAAGCAGGTCAGAAACGTCATCAAGAAGTATCGTGACGTTGCCAAGGCTGAAGATTTAACCAATGCAAATAGCGAACAACGCCTCAACCAGATTATCAGTACGCTGAATGATGACAAGCTTTATATTGCTTTTGTCGCTGAATTCTCTCGAGGCAAATCAGAACTAATTAACGCGATATTCTTCTCAACTCTGGGCATGCGTGTACTGCCATCCAGTGCAGGACGCACCACCATGTGCCCGAGCGAACTGCTATATGATCGTAATTATGAGCCTTCTATTCGTCTTCTACCTATCGATACACGCTCATCCGGCACCAGTATTCTGGAATATAAGGGCATGTCTGAGGAATGGATTGAATACCCGCTTGATATAGATTCCCCTGAACAGATCGCTGAAGCACTGAAGCACATTACCGAAGTCAATACCGTTAAACCCGGCCATGCGGAAAACCTCGGTTTACATATAACCAGTGATGAAGGGCATGAAGATGGCCTGCATATGGACGAAAATGGTGACGTTGAAATACCTCGCTGGCGACATGCCATCATCAACTTCCCCCACCCTCTGCTGGACAAGGGATTAGTAATCCTCGATACACCAGGATTGAATGCCCTTGGTGCGGAGCCTGAATTGACACTGAACATGCTCGCCAGCGCCCATGGCGTTATGTTCATCCTTGCAGCAGATACGGGTGTCACAAAGTCCGACCTTGCTGTCTGGAGGGATCATATTAATATGGGTGAACTGACATCCAGGGCAAAAGGCCGCCTGGTCATACTAAACAAGATTGACGTGCTATGGGATGACCTACGCGATCAGGATGAAATTTCCGAAGAGATCAATCGACAGGTCAAGGAAACAGCAAAAATCCTCAATGTAGATGATAAAATGATTTTCCCTGTTTCTGCACAGAAAGCGCTAACTGCAAAAATCCGGCATAAGAACAAAATGTTAAACAAGAGCCGCATTCTTGAACTAGAAGATGCGTTATCCGATATGCTGATCCCTGCCAAGCGAGACATAGTAACGGATAATGTAAAACGTGACATGGCTGAAATGGACAGGTCGGTAAAACTCGTCATCGAACAACGACTGGCCGGTGTTGACGAACATATTTCAGAACTCGCTGGACTGAGCAGTAAAAATGCCGAAGTCATTGAAAATATGCTGCTCAAGGTGAAAGCAGATAAAGAGCACCTTGAACGCAGCCTGCAGCGCTTTCAGGCAACACGCAGCATCTTCACTCGCCAGACAGTTGCTCTATATCAGTATCTTGATCCCAAGGTTATGGAAACAACGATTGCCAAAACCCGCAAGAACATGAAAATAAGCTTCACCAGTAGAGGCATCAAAACCGCTATGACGAACTTCTTTTCTTCGGTTTATGAAGCTTTAGATGCTGCATCAAATCAGTCAAATGAAATAAAAGAACTGATGCAAGGTGTCTATTCCAAATTTCAGGAGGAACATGGCCTGGTAAATATAAGGCCTGGTGGCTACTCCACCAGAATATATCTACGTGAGGTCAAGCGTCTTGAACAAAGCAGTGAACGGTTTGTAAAAACCACATCACTTGTGATGCTTGATCAGGGTGTTATCACTGAGCGTTTCTTTGATTCTGTTTCAGCAAGAATCAGACAGATTTTTCAGAAAGCCAACAAAGATGCTGACAACTGGCTGAAAACTATTATGTCACCGATGGAAGCACAGATCAGGGAGCACCAAATCCAGCTACGACGCCGCCTTGAAAGTATTAAACGTATTCACAAAGCCAGCGACACCCTTGATGACCGCCTGTCGGAATTGAAATATGTCAGAGACGGTATAATAGAACAGGGAAATAAGGTGAGACATATCAACCGCAAGATGGAAAAAATACTCGCTGCTGATGAAGCAGATGAAGAATCCATAGCCTCTGCCTGAAAGCTTTCAAAACATATAAACGGGTACTGATGATTAATCAGTGCCCGTTTTTATATACTCTAATGACTCATCAGGCAGTTTTGCTGTAACTGGCCTGACTTCAGCATGCCCCAGCCATCTAGGATCACTAGCTGCCTGGAGACTACCATCCCGGGTGTTCAGTAGCACGGCCTGCATATTTCCGTACTTCCTGTCTCGTGCTTTCAATACATAACCCATCGTCGAAAGCTCAGCCTGCTCGTCCTCACTGAGTGCGTCGGCCTCAAACTGTACTATGTCAGGATAGTATTGATGGTGATAGCGCCCGCGCGCTAGCCAGTCACTGATTTCACCCGTGTTATGCAAATAGTCCAGCGCGGCTATTAAGACCATAGTTATGATTCGGCTCCCGCCTGGGGTACCTATAACGAGCACACTGTCATCTTTTTCAATAAATGTTGGTGTCATACTCGACAGAGGCCGTTTCCCGCCTTCGATGGCATTGGCACTGGAGCCAATCAGGCCATGGGCGTTTTCAACACCCGGGCTGACAGAGAAATCATCCATTTCATCATTCAGGATGATACCTGTACCGGCAGCCACCATTCCAGAGCCAAAAGGATAGTTAATACTTAACGTTGCCGATACTCTGTTTCCAGCATTGTCTATTACTGAGAAGTGGCTAGTATCCTGCCCTTCCTGCACGGGTGACTCAGATAAAAAATCTGATGGAGTTGCCTTGCTGCCTATATTTGTTCTGAGTAAATCAGCATACTTCATTGATGTCAGATGTGCCTGATCTACCTGAATAAAATCACTATCACCAAGATGCACGGCACGGTCCCTGTACGCCAGCCTCATTGCTTCAAGAATCTTCTGTTTACGCTGTACCGGTGTCAGCACATCAAGATCAAAGCCAGATAATATATTCAGGATTTCAACCAGCACGATGCCACCGGATGAAGGCAGGGCTGCAGAAACAATTCGCGCACCCCGGTAATTGCCGGTCACAGGAGGACGTTCAATAACGCGGTAGTCGTCAAGGTCTGCCTGGGTCCAGATACCGCCCGCCTGCGTAATAGCATTAAGCAATTTTTTCGCTGTTTCACCCTTATAAAAACCGTCTCGTTGAGCAATCGCCAGTCTACGTAACGTAGCTGCCAGATCAACCTGTTTGATGACGGTACCTATAGCGGGGATAGCGTTATCTTTACCAAGAAATATTTTTTGTGCGGCGTTATTTAGATGTGGTTTACGAAATTCGAGCAGCTGCTGATACCTTGGGTATACGGCAAAGCCATCTTCAGCTGCACGTATCGCAGGCTGTAGAGACTGGCGTAAAGGCAGCTTTCCATATTTTTCCGCCAGGTGAACCAGGGCGGCCGGCAAGCCGGGAATCGCCGCTGCCAGTGCACCATTGAGGGACAGACCTTCTATCACCTTACCCTGCTTATCGAGATACATTGTTCGGCTTGCTGCTGCCGGTGCCTTTTCCCTGCCATCGAGCATAATCTGGTAGCCATCACTGGCTCGGTGTAACAACCAGAAGCCGCCACCGCCGAGGCCCGAACCCATTGGCTCAACAACGGCTAGCGTGGCAGAAACCGCAATCGCTGCATCGAAAGCGTTGCCGCCCTGTGCAAGAATTTCGAAACCTGCTGAGGTTGCTGCCGGGTGAGCAGAAGCTATCGCTGACTGGCCATCTGTATGCTCAGCCGGCAGTGCAACGAGGGAAAGAAGACAGGCGACGCCGCCAAACAGTAGAGCTGCAGGACGGAATCGCATGTCAGAGCAAAATGAGGCTTATGGTAATACAGTAATTCATGGCCCGAATACTTATGCTTCGTGCAGGCTTTTGTATTTCTCCATTAGCTGTTCTTCTGTCTCTTCATGATCTGGATCCTTTGGAATGCAATCAACAGGGCATACCTCTACACATTGAGGGGTGTCATAATGACCAACACACTCAGTACACTTATCTGGATCAATCTCATAAATTTCTTCACCCTGGTAAATCGCTTCATTCGGGCATTCAGGTTCGCATACATCACAGTTGATACATTCATCGGTAATCATTAAGGCCATAATTTGTTACTCACAAAAAGATTGAGACAGTTGAAAATTCAGGATTATTAGAGAAATCACAAATGGATTTGGATAAAGAATTTTAGCAGTTTAGCCTGAAAGCAAACAGAAAAAATTGATTTATAGCAAGAAAAGAAAGTTTATCGGCTAGTCGTAAACGCTATTTTCAGCGCTTCCATCACCTGCGGAGAGACGAATTCACTAACATCGCCGCCTAAAGATGCGACCTCCTTAATCAAGGTCGATGAAACAAAGGCATAATTCTCAGAGGGCGTTAAAAACGTTGTCTCTATGCTGGGGTCAAGGTGCCTGTTCATGGAGGCGAGCTGAAATTCATATTCAAAATCTGAAACAGCACGCAAGCCACGAAGAATTGTATTTGCTTTTTGCTCCCTGGCGCAATCCATCAGCAGGTTATTGAAGCCAATGACGCGAACATTACCCAACTCATTGATAGAATCTTTCAGCATCGACACTCTTTCTTCAAGTGAAAACAGCGGAGCCTTACCCTGGTTCTCCGCTACTGCGACAATAACTTCATCGAACAGCTTTGCTGCACGGCTAATAAGATCAATGTGACCAAGTGTTGCCGGATCAAAAGTACCGGGGTAAATTGCAATTGCCATAGGTATTTATCAACCTTCGAGGTTATTGGTTGCCAGGAAATATTCAATCTGTCCTGCTTTCTTGTTTTTTATATATTTCCAGTCCGCAGGCAATTTAATTTCGCCCAGTTCGCGCTCTGCTTCAATATAAATCAATGCATTTTCTGCCAGGCGCCCATGATCATGCAGGAGCCGTAAAATCTGTTGCAACATACCATGCCTGTAAGGTGGGTCAAGAAAAACTATATCCCATTGCCCATCTACCTGTCTGACAAAACGCCGCGCGTCCATATTGTAAACCCTGGAATCACTACCAAGCCGCTGCAGGTTTTGTTCCAGCAAGCGGGCACTTTTGTGGTCTGCTTCAACAAAGGTCACTTCTGCAGCACCCCTCGAAAGCGCTTCGGCTCCGAGGGCGCCACTACCAGCGTAAAGGTCGAGACAGCGAGAGCCGTTGACACTGTAGGCCAGCCAGTTAAACAGGGTCTCGCGGATGCGCCCGGGTGTTGGGCGTAACTGTTGTACGCTGGCTGGAAATTCCAGCTTTCTGCCGCGCCAGTCACCACCGATGATCCTTACCTGGCTAGTTTTCATTTATATGCAGTATTGTAGTGAAATTATTATTATGATTTTACTACTGCCCCTCACCAACGATGACAGTTACACGACTTGCGGAACCCAGTACTGACTGCATTGCCTGGGTTACTTCCTTGTGATCGAGTGCATTGACCCTGTCGATATAGGTATCGAGATAATCTACAGGTAAAGAATAAAATCCGATGGCAGATAATGTACTGACTAGCTTCTTGTTGGAATCAATGGTTAGAGGAAAACCGCCGGTAATATTCTTTTTAGCCAGCTCCAGTTCCTTAGCGGTAGGACCTGTCTTTAAATACTCATCTATGACTTCTTTACTGACCGTGTATGCTTCTTCAACCTGCTCATTCTTTGTCGACAAAGAAGCAATGAAAGGCCCTGTTTGCTGCATCGGCAGGAAATAACTGTATGCGCCATAACTCAATCCGCGTTTATCTCGAATTTCGTCCATCATTCGCGACTGGAAACCACCACCACCGAGACTGTAATTTCCAACCTTGAGAGCCAGATGCCGTGGGTCGTCGCGCTTTATTCCGAGATAAGCTGTCATTACATGTGACTGGGTGGAAGGAAAGCCGATTCGATGCTCTCCAGCCCTAATGGCGGGAGCATCAGGTAGAGCAGCTGCAGCCTTGCCTTTGTTAAATTGTGCACTAACTCGCTTAACCAGATCTTTCGCTTCAGCCAGATTGAGGTCGCCAACCACTGCAATCACCATATTACTGGCAACATAAAACTGCCGGTGAAAAGCCACCAGATCATCCCGGTTTATGGATTTTAAACTTTCATGCGTGCCCGCCGGGTGGTTCGCATAGGGGTGGCCTTTGTACAAACTCTCATAGAGTAGTCGCTTACCGACAGTATTCGGCTGTTGCAGGCTATGATCGAGTGATTGTAAAGAACGCGCTTTTTCTCTTTCCAGGTTTTTCTCGGGAAAAGATGGTTCAGAAATTACTGCTGCTAAAAGATCGACAACCGGATCAAGATATTGTTTGTCAGACAGGCTTCGCAAACTGACAATCGCCATATCCCTGTGGCTGCTGGTCCCAACCTCTGCTCCGCGATCTTCAAATCCTTCTGCAATAGCTTTGCTGTCCAGGTCGCCGCTACCTTCTAGCAGCATCTCACTGGTTAGCATTGCCAACCCCTGCCTGTCTGCCGGTTCACGGGCACTGGCGGCATTGAATACCAGGTTGATATCTACCATTGGCAATGCGTGCGTCTCGATAAAATAAGCTCGCGCACCTTTCTCTGTTACCCAGTGTTCAATTTTGGGTGCTGCAGCTGCAAGCCCAGGGAAAATGAAAAACAGTACAAGTATTTCCAGTAGTCTAGTTGGCATTATATTGCTCCTTGCTGGATATTTTACTGTCCGTCTTAGCTGATTTTTCATTGCTCGGTATCGGTTGTGGATCAAGTACAGCAACTGTCATATTTTCAGGCTGGAAATACTTTCTTGCCACGTACTTCACCTGTTCCGCTGTCACTGCCTGCAGTCGGTCATTGTGAGTTTCTGATAACCTCCAGTCATTATGCATTGTCTCCATCAAGCCAAGCTTCATCCCCTGGTAAAAAACAGAATCTCGCTCATACACATTCGAAGCGATTACCTGTGCTTTGACACGCTGCAGCTCTGTTTCGCTGACTGGCTTGCCTTGCAGCATCTTCAGCTGCTCAAGCACTGCTTTCTCCAACTGCCCAATAGACTTATCCCTTGCAGGGTTGCCACTAATTAAAAAATGTCCTGCAAGCCTGGCAAAGGGGTCATAGGAAGTACTTACTGCGGTGGCGACCTGCTGGCCGCGAACCAGCTGATCTGAAAAACGAGCAGCACTGCCGCCATCCAGAATCGCCGACATGACTTCCAGCGCATATGGCTCCCAGTCATTTTCTGGCTTATTAGCTACAGCTGGCACATGAAAGCCAATGATCACATAGGGAACATTTGCCGGAGCTTTCACAGTAATCCGTTTTGTAGCCTTTTGATTTACTACTACATGCTTTTCAGGCGACTCTACTGCTGTACTTTTCAGCGGTCCATAATATTTCTTTGCCATCGCGATGACTTCTGCAGGATCTACATCACCAACTACAACAAGGACCGCGTTGGCTGGTGAATAATAACGTTGATACCATTTTTTCAGTTCATCCACTTCAAGCTTTTCCAGATCGCGCATCCAGCCAATAACGGGTCTGCCGTAGGGGTGCCCGGGGAAGGCTGCTTCATTATATTTTTCATAGACCTTGCTTTCGGCCTTGTCTTCAGTACGCAAACGGCGCTCTTCGATAACCACATTTAATTCTTTGGCAAACTCGTCCTCATCCAGCAAAATACCCTGCATGCGATCTGATTCAAGTTCCATGCTGACTGCCAGGCGGCTTTTTTCGAGCGTCTGGAAATAGGCCGTATAATCTCTGCCGGTAAAGGCATTGTCCTTGCCGCCATTTTCAGCAATGATTCGATTAAACTCACCCTTCGGATATTTACCTGTACCCTTGAACATCATGTGCTCGAGCACATGGGAGACACCGGTAATCCCATCAGGTTCATAGCTGCTGCCGATGCGGTACCAGACCTGTGCCACAACGACAGGCGCCCTGTGATCCTGCTTGATCAGGATTTTCATGCCGTTATCGAGCATCGCTTCGGTAACATCAGATTTATCTGCTGCGGCGAAGCCATTAATTGAGAGCATCATCAGTGTGACGATGAAAATTTGTACGACTCTTTTCAGAGATTGTCCTATCATTCTAAAACCCTTAACTATATTCATTAAAAACAGAGAGAAACACCCTTTAGAACTTCATCCAGCGATACCGTCAATGGTACGATAAGGTTTTCGGAGGATCGTATCATAGACAACAGTAAGCCCAAATTGTTCTCACGTCTGCGTGCCAGTTTGTCACGCACTCGTCAGTCGCTGGCTGGAGGCCTCTCTGGTTTGTTTGGTGCTGGCAAGAAGATTGACCAGCAGACACTCGATGAACTGGAAGAGCTGCTCATTCTAGCCGATGTCGGTGTAGATACCAGCATGAAAATCATGGATGCACTCAATGGCATTATAAGACGCGATCGGATTACCGACACTGCAGAGCTTTATCCCGCACTGGAAGAAGTGCTGCTTGATATCTTGCAGCCAAGTGAAGTGCCACTGGACATTCCATCGACTACGCAGCCCTTCGTGATCATGATTGTCGGTGTCAACGGTGCTGGCAAGACTACTTCTATCGGTAAAATCACCTGTCAACTGGTACAACAGGGCAAGTCAGTGCTACTCGCTGCAGGAGACACTTTCCGTGCAGCAGCCAGTGAACAACTAAAAGTGTGGGGAGATCGGAACCAGGTGCATGTCATCGCACAACAACCAGGTGCAGATGCCGCTGCCGTGGTTCATGACGCCCTTGAGTCGGCCATCTCCCGCAACAACGATGTTGTCATTATCGACACTGCTGGCCGTCAACACACTTCCGGTGACCTGATGCAGGAACTGGAAAAAATTTATCGTATCGCAGGCAAGAAATTACCTGGAGCACCGCATGAGGTGATGCTTGTTCTTGATGCAGGCATTGGACAAAATGCGCTGCATCAGCTCGAAGGCTTCGATAAGCGTGTCAATGTCAGCGGCCTCTGTCTGACAAAGCTTGATGGCACAGCAAAAGGTGGAATTATCATATCAATTGCTGACCGTACAGGCCTCCCTATCCGCTACATCGGAATTGGTGAAGGAATTGATGACCTGCGCCAGTTTAATGCTAGAGACTTCGTTAAGGCTCTGTTCAATCAAGAAAACCAAGATGCTGATTGAATTCAGTAACGTATCAAAACGCTACCCGGAAGGACATGAAGCCCTGCGTGATATCTCTTTTGTCATCGAGAAGGGTGAGATGGTCTTTCTGGCCGGGCATTCCGGTGCCGGTAAAAGTACATTGTTGCGACTGGTAACCCTGATTGAGCATGCTACACGCGGACAGGTGATCGTCAATGGCCAGAATCTTGGCCGACTCAAACGACGAAAAATCCCGTATTTCCGCAGACAAATTGGCATGGTATTTCAAGATCATAAATTGCTGCATAACTTAAGTGTCTTCGATAATGTTGCATTACCGCTGATCGTTAGCGGATTTCACCCTCGCGACCTGCGTCGGCGAGTCCATGCCGCACTCGATAAAGTCGGCCTGTTGAACCGGGACCGCGCGAAACCGATTACTCTCTCAGGTGGTGAGCAACAACGGGTGGGTATTGCCCGTGCTGTTGTAAACCGGCCTAGCCTGCTGGTTGCCGATGAACCCACCGGTAACCTGGACGCCGGTCTTTCAGATGAAATTTTCGATTTGTTCCATGACTTCAACTACCACGGCGTGACCGTACTTGTGGCGACCCATGACCTTCGACATATTGAACGGCTGGGCAAACGGAGCCTGACGCTTTCAGATGGCCGTATGGTATTACAGGCCAATACTGCTGCCTGATGCTTGTCTGGCTCACACGACACCTGCAAACCCTTGTCGGGGCCCTCGGTGATTTATCACGCAGCCCTTTCTCAAGCATCTTGAGCATATCCGTCATTGCCATTGCCCTTGCACTGCCGGGCGGTTTGTTTGCTGCGCTAGAAAACATCAACAAGTTTACCTCCGAGTTTGAGCACGGCGCGAAGATATCACTGTTCCTGGCACCGCAGGTCAGTGTCAAGCAAGCAACAGAGCTGCAGCAATCAATACAGCAACATGCTTCAATAAAGCTCGTTGAGCTGATTACACCTGACCAGGCGATGGAAGAGTTCAAATCACGATCCGGACTACAGAATGCATTAAATTCCTTAACAAGTAACCCGTTACCTGTTGTACTACTGGCTTACCCGAAAGATGAGATCGCCCGCTCTGCTGAAAAACTAGCCAGACTTATTGATGAACTAGGCAAACTCAAACAGGTTGAACTCTCGCAATTTGATCTCGAGTGGATAAAGCGTCTGACGGCCTTGCTGGAGCTGGTGACACGCGCCGTCTGGATAATTGCTTTTATCCTTGGACTCGGCGTTTTTCTCGTCATCGGCAATACCATTAGACTTGCCATAACCAACCGCCAGGAAGAAATTCGCATTATAAAGCTTATTGGAGGAACTGATGCCTTTGTACGAAGGTCATTCCTCTATTCAGGAATGCTACAGGGACTGTTAGGCGGGTTACTGGCATTACTTATCATTTTTCTTCTATTTTCATTTATTAGTGCACCAACCAGTTCACTTTCCTCAATGTACGGCATAGCATTCAGTCTTGATCCTCTGCATTTCCTTCCATCCTTGTTACTGGTCAGCAGCGGCGCATTGATTGGCTGGCTATCAGCAAGAGTCACCGTCGGCGTCTATCTGAGACAGTTTGAGCCGGGAAAATAGCAGGCATAGGCTGAAACTTACGTTTCAGGTTCGTGGTTTTAGGTACATAATTCGAAAAACATAAAAATAATTTATTATATTCATTTAATTCAATAAGTTAAGAAACTTCAAGTAATGGAACTTTTGAAGTGATTGGCACTCCAATGTCTTGAGTGCTAAAATACAATTATTACTTATTTCGGGAGATTTAAATTTATGCTGAATTCACTACCAGTTATTTCCGGCGGATCGGTTGACACCGGGCTGTCGAGCTTTCTACAGGCTGTCAATGCTGCACCTATGTTGACTGCTGAGGAAGAAAAATCACTGGCTAGAAAATATCGCAATGAAGAAGATCTGGATGCTGCTCGTCAGCTGATCTATTCACATATGCGTTTTGTTGTGCGAACTGCCAGGGGCTTTACCGGTTACGGACTTCCTCTTGCTGACCTTATTCAGGAAGGCAATATCGGCTTGATGAAAGCGGTAAAGAATTTTGATCCAGACCGCGGTGTGCGCCTGGTCTCTTTCGCAATGCACTGGATACGTTCAGAAATTTATGACTACATCCTGAAAAACTGGCGCATCGTTAAAGTTGCGACAACAAAGGCCCAGCGTAAACTGTTCTTCAACCTGCGCAAAAGCAGAAAACGTCTCGGCTGGATGAACCAGGATGACGTTAGGAGCTTGTCTAATAACCTTGATGTTCCTGAAAAGACCGTGCTTGAAATGGAATCCCGCATGAGTGGTACCGATGTCGCCTTTGATATGGATTCCGATAACGATGATGATAGCGCCTACGTAGCACCAGCTGGCTATCTTGCGGACAATCGCTACAACCCTGAAGCTATGTACGAAAAGGATACAGCAACCAGCCGCAATAGCGATAAACTGGAGCTAGCCCTGGCGCAACTTGATGAACGTAGTCAGGACATCGTACAGAAGCGCTGGTTGAACCCTGATGACAAGAAAGCCACACTGACTGAACTGGCTGATAAGTATGGCGTCTCAGCAGAACGAATCCGCCAGATTGAAAAAAAGGCTTTCAGCCAGATGAAAGGCGAACTGGTAGCATAAATACAAAGCTGCTATGGAAATAATTAAAAACCGGCTTCACGCCGGTTTTTTTTCGTCAACGTATAGAAATCACAATGACTGCTGCTTTTATCGGGCATCATAGGCGCCATGCTTGAGCATGTCCGGTAATTTAATAGCGAGCAAACGAATCAGTCCGCGAATCTCATTCTCCAGATCGACACACTTCTTCAGTACTGTGTTACCGCGCGATAAAAAATCACTTCATAGCCCCGGCAGCTTGCAAGCCATAAGTAAGCTACTGATTGAGCGCACCGCCTTCAAAGCCAACTGAATGGATATCCGGATTAGACTGCTTCAGGCAGGTAATAATTTCATCTACCTCTGATGCCACTTTACCTTCAAAATGAATCGCTCCTTCATCATCAACAATACAAATAGAAACAGAACGAAGTGGAACATCTAATGCAGTGCGATAGGTCGTGATTAAATCACTCAGGTTTACTCGTGTGATCCGAGTTTACTAAGAGCTTAATGGTAATCGTCTGCTCGATTACCTATGCTTTCGGGCAGAAGCCGTCATCCAAATTGTGATGGTGAGCTGCGTTTTGTATGAATGATGTTGTGACGAGATACCTGTTCAGTCGACAATTACAGCATGCCACTACCTGAATCAATCTCCGTTTTCTTGTCTTCGTTTTCTCTTATAGCGTTGGCTGAAATTGACGGCAAGAGCCAACTGCTCTGCATGGCCCTGATAGCCCGTCATCGTCATCGGTCGGTAATTCCTGGGGGCAGCAGTAGCATTAATCATACTCAATGCGCTAGAAGTCCAATTCGGTGCGGCAGTCGCGGCCTGGCTACCAAAAAAAAATGACTGCCGCTGTGGTAGCTCCTGTCTCTTATACACATCTCCGAGCCCACGAGACCATTCACGCTATCGCGTATGCCGTCTTCTGCTTGAACAAGGGGGGGGGGGGGGGGGGGGGGGGGGGGGGGGGGGGGGGGGGGGGGGGGGGGGGGGGGGGGGGGGGGGGGGGGGGGGGGGGGGGGGGGGGGGGGGGGGGGGGGGGGGGGGGGGGGGGGGGGG
>JARFQI010000026.1 GCA_029287855.1 Arenicellales bacterium
GTGTAGCGGCTGATTGCCGAATTATTCAGCTCGGCAACATGTGTCGGTGCAGAGATACTAATCTCATCCATACCGTCTTCACCGTGAACTACCAGCACATGTTGGCTTCCCAGCCTCGACAGCACCTCAGCCAGTGGTTCCAGCAGCTCTTCTGCGAACACGCCAAGCACCTGGTTCGGTGCACCAGCAGGATTGGTCAATGGACCCAACACATTGAAAATTGTCCTGACACCCATTTCCCTGCGCGGTCCGATAGCATGTTTCATTGCGCTATGATGCAGCGGCGCGAACATGAACCCGACGCCAATTTCATTGACGCATTCGGCTACCTGCTCTGGCGTTAGATCAAGTCTAACACCGGCTGCTTCCAGTACATCAGCACTGCCGCTATTGCTCGATATCGACCGGTTTCCGTGCTTGGCAACCCTGCCGCCTGCTGCAGCAACAACGAAAGCCGAGCTGGTCGAGACATTAAAGGTACCGCTGGAATCACCACCAGTACCACAGGTATCCACCAGGTGCTCATTGGTGACATTAACGTGTGAAGCCAGGTCACGCATCACCTCTGCTGCTGCCGTAATCTCTTCGACAGTTTCTCCCTTGCAGCGCAGACCAACGAGGAACCCGCCTACCTGGGCCGGGGTGGCCTCTCCCATCATGATCAGTTGCATAACATGATGCATCTCGCTCGCGCTCAGGTCTTTACCTGAGATCACAGTTTGAATGGCAGTTTGCATGTCCATGTTCTAAAACCTCAATGTATTAAGTTTTACGTCGTAAGTTTTACGTAAACCGCACAACTTAATACGTAAGACAATGTTTATCTTTTGGCCAGGAAATTAGCCAGCAGTTCATGTCCCTGGTGAGTCAGTATCGATTCCGGATGAAACTGGACTCCTTCTACATCCAGTTTCCTGTGCCGAACACCCATTATTTCATCATCATCGGTCCATGCCGTCACTTCAAGGCATTCGGGCAGACTTTGACGTTCAATGACCAGGGAGTGGTAGCGCGTCGCCTGCAATGGATTTTCCAGTCCTTTAAACACACCGATGTCATTATGATGGATCATCGAGGTCTTGCCGTGCATCAGAGTTTTCGCGCGAATGATGTTGCCGCCAAAAGCCTGGCCGATACTTTGATGGCCAAGACAAACACCGAGGATCGGGATGCGACCGCTGAACTGCTTGATCACTTCGACAGAAACACCGGCTTCATTCGGGGTACAGGGGCCCGGCGAGATAACGATGCGCTCGGGTTGCATGGCCTCGATTTCATCAAGGCTGATTTTGTCATTTCTGTGAATATGGACATCTGCACCCAGTTCACCAAAGTACTGCACCAGGTTATAGGTGAAGGAGTCATAATTATCGATCATCAGTAACATGTTATGCCTCCTTAGCTGAGCTGCCGTAAACCGCTTGCGGCCATTGCCACAGCGCGGAAAGTGGCCCTGCCCTTGTTCAGGGTCTCTTCCCATTCCATTTCGGGTTTCGAGTCGGCGACGATACCGGCACCCACCTGTATGTTGAGCATGCCATCCTTGATCACCGAGGTTCGTATAGCAATCGCTGTATCCATATTACCGTTCCAACCAAGATAACCAACCGCGCCTGAATAGATGCCGCGCTTGACGGGCTCCAGCTCATCAATAATTTCCATTGCTCTGATTTTTGGTGCACCGCTAACTGTACCGGCAGGGAAAGTGGCCCTGAGTACATCGATGGCATCAAACTCTTTACGTATATCACAGACTACGTTGGAAACTATGTGCATAACATGGGAGTAACGCTCGATGACCATGCGATCTGTAAGCTCAACGCTGCCGATCTCCGCAATACGGCCGAGGTCGTTACGCCCAAGATCTACCAGCATCAGGTGTTCTGCCAGTTCTTTCGGATCAGCCATCAGGTCCTTCTCCAGCGCCAGGTCCTCTGCCTCATTTTCACCACGAGGGCGGGTGCCCGCAATCGGTCGTACCGTGGCCTTGCCTGAATCCACCTGCACCAGGATCTCCGGTGACGAACCGACGACCTGAAAGTCACCAAGATTCATAAAATACATATATGGTGACGGGTTTAGTGTGCGCAGTGCGCGGTATAGATTCAGCGGCTGAGCCTCGTATGGAATACTCATGCGTTGTGACAACACGACCTGCATAATGTCGCCGGCGCGGATATATTCGCGCGCCCGCTCTACTGCCTGCATATAACCCTCGCGGCTGAAACCGGAGTGGAAGTCATTTTCACCGACCTCGGAGGTAATAGCATTAGCCTGGTGCGACAGCGGCTGATCAAGCAATTGAGCGATTTCATCAATACGCTGCTGGCCAGACTCCCACACACCAGGCTCGCGTGGATCGACATTGATGACGATGAAAAGGCGCCCCTTTAGCTTGTCGAATATCAAAATCTCGTCAGAGACCATCAATAGAACATCGGGCGTCTGCAGAGAATCAGGATGACGATTCTCACCCAGGCTCGGTTCAATATAGCGAATGGTATCGTAAGAAAAATAGCCGACCAGACCGCCGGTGAAACGAGGCAACCCCTCTATATCAGGTGCCTTGAAGCTATGCTGATATTCACGGACTGCCTGCAGCGGATCTTCACTGGTGAAGGAATCTACAATTGCACCATCTTCTATAATTTCTACCAGATTGCCGGTTGCGCGGAAAATTTGTCTTGCAGACAGGCCGATGATCGAATAACGACTGGCCTTCTCGCTGCCGGAAACAGATTCAAACAGATAGGAGTACTCACCACCAGCAAGCTTGATATAGGTACTTAAAGGAGTATCGAGGTCTGCCAGCACTTCGCGCACAAGAGGTATGCGTGTATGGCCCTGGGCGGCAAAGGAATCAAATTCAGATTTATTCAGAGACATGGGAAAACATTACCTTAAACAATTAAACAGGATATAACCGACAGAAAACGCTTAGCGCATCACCATCGCCAGATCCATGCCTCCTGTTTTTCGATCATGTCTTCCATTTGTAATTACCATTAATGCCTGCTCATGTCAGCAATGAAAGCTGCTGATCCAGTTTGTCCAGCGAATCTATCACACCCTGTGTCTGCAGGGTAGTAAGATCGACCCCCTGATTGTAACCATAATTGACACAGATAACAGGCATGCCTGCCGCAATTGCCGCTTTAACATCATTGGCCGAATCACCAATAAGTATTCCCTGGTCAGGGGTGATGCCGAAATATTCGCAGGCATGCGTCAATGGCAATGGATCAGGTTTTTTTCGTGGCAATGAATCACCAGAAACAACAAGTTCAAAATACCCATCAAGCTCAAGGTCAGTAAGCAATGGCAGCGTAAAAGCTTCTGCCTTATTGGTAACACAGGCAAGACGGAAGCCCATATTCTTCAGCTTTTCCAGCCCAGCAACTACACCTTCATAGGGACGGCTTTTAGCTGAAACGTTCTCGCCATAGGCTTCAAGAAACAGCGCATAGGCTTTTTCATAATCATCACTATCCGGCTCACCGTCCATCGAATCAGTCAACGCCCGTTTAACTAAGCGGCTGACGCCATTGCCAATCCAGCCCGATACTTTGTCCAATGGCCAGGGGTCTCGGCCCATGCGTTCAAGCATGATATTAACGCAATCGGCCAGATCAGGCGCTGTATTGATTAGAGTGCCATCAAGGTCAATCATCACCATACGGACATTTATTTTTTCAGGCACAACCAGGTTCCAGGTAATCTGTCAGCTTGAGAAAGCTTTGTTTATTGAAATGAAATTCTTAGATCTGCCATGGCGAAGTAGTATTTCGGCCCTCACCATGCCAGTGAAAGAAAATAATTAGCTGACTTTGGCCAACTCAGCACGCATTGCTGCAACAACCGTTTCGTAATGGTGCGGATCAGCGTCATTAGCTGCACCAAAAATAGCGGAACCGGCCACAAACATGTCGGCACCCGCCTCGGCTATTTCGCGGATATTATCAACTTTGACGCCACCATCTACTTCCAGGCGAATATCTCTGCCAGAGGCATCAATCAGTTTACGTACCTGGCGCAGTTTAGTCAGTGTAGAAT
>JARFQI010000071.1 GCA_029287855.1 Arenicellales bacterium
ATAGAATCTCCTGATCAGGCGGGTGTCGTATAATGGCATTACCTCAGCTTCCCAAGCTGAAGACGTGGGTTCGATTCCCATCACCCGCTCCATCTCGCACTACTGGAATGCCATCTTATAATTTGAGTCTAACCGGCACAGTTAATGCTGAACCGGTCTAACTGCTTTCATCATGCCATCTTTGTTAGTAGATACTGCATAGCCTAGTGAACATGACCATGGGAAATTTCTTCTTCAGTCGCCTCTCTCACGCTAACGATTTCAACATCAAAGTTCAGCACTACACCAGCGAGTGGGTGATTTGCATCAACGGTGACCTGCTCGCCATCCACTTTCGTTACGACGATATGCTGCACCGACCCATCTGATGTCTGCGCTTCAAACGACATACCTACTTCAACTGATTCCACACCCTGGAATGCCGCTTTATCAACAGTCTGCGTCAATTCCGGCATTACTTCCCCATAACCCTCAGCAGGTTCAACGGTCACTTGCTGAGTATCTCCTTCAACTTTTCCCACCAGCGCTTTTTCCAGGCCAGGTATGATATTTCCCGCACCGTGCAAATATGTCAGCGGCTCAGAGCCTTCTGAGCTATCCAGCACATTCCCTTCAATATCTGTAAGCTTATAATGCATACTGACCACTAAATTATCACCAATCAACAAAGACATAGCTACTCCTTCTGTTTAATAAGACATTCATATGTAATAGTAAAATAACCTTAAATTTCGTGTACTTAGCCCGAAACCTTTTACTCAGGATTAGCTACCGACAAAATTTGACCAACATTATACGGGCTAGTATGTATAAAATTCTATTGTATTTTATTCTTTTGGACGCGCACGGACGGCCATGCCGATGCCCGATCTATAGATTTCTCACAGTTTACATGCCTGCTTTACCTGAAATATCCCTGGATCGAATATCTCGCGCGCAGGTGAAAATTGTTTAACAGGTTAAGCTATAAGTCTGCATGTCAAATCAGTCATTAGTATGCTTGCCTGAATCTATCATTTCCGTATACCCTTGTTAAATAAACCCTACTCAACTTTGATAACAGCCAACAGAGCCAGCAGATGAAACTCACATACCCAATAATCCTGTCACTTACTATTTCTCTACTAACATTCCCTCTGGCCTCACATGCCGGCGCTGAAAGCGGTGTATACCTTGGCGCAGGCATTGGAAATTCAACCATAGACGGTGCCATTGGCGACGATACTTTTGATCTTGACACTAATGGCTACAAGCTAATACTTGGATACAATTTCGGCATAGTACCTCTGATTGATTTAGCTATTGAAGGTGCCTATGTGGATATGGGTGATGAGAAAGTTGGTGACCTCACTTTTTCGCAAACTTCATTTAATGGCTTCGGTCTTCTCGGCTTCAGTTTTGGTCCAGTCGGTCTGTTTGCCAAAGCGGGTGTAGCAGCCTGGGATACTGAAAGACAAATTGGTAATTTAAAGACAACACTGTCTGGCACTGACCCGGTCTACGGCATTGGTGCGCGCGTACAGATTTTCAAAGTAAGCGGAAGAATTGAATACGAGTATTATGACCAGAGTGACTTTGATGACGTCTATATGACGTCAATCAGCCTTCTCTACACTTTCTAGCTGTTGTTTAAATTCATAACTACCTGGTAATTGGCTCATCATGACCAGGGGACAGGAAGATGTATCTAGCATCAATGTTAATAAATAAGGCGCACCTGGCATTTCTTGCCATTTTATTGTTATTGATTACACACTCTTCTTTAGCAGCAGAGATGCTACAGATGGAGTTTTGGGAAGAAGATAACGTCTATCATTTACGTTCAGCCAGCATTATAAATGCTCCTCCTGAGCTTATCATCAGCACACTGCTCGATTACAATAACTTCTACAGGCTGTCAGGGGGGATAAAGGAAACCCGCTATCTTGAGCCTGACCCCGATGGCGTACCAGTAGCATTAACAGTAATAGAAAGCTGTGTATTGTTTTTCTGTAAACAGCTTATAAAAACAGAGCGTGTACTGCACCCATCAAACAATGAGGTCATTCTTGAGGCTGATCCCACACGCAGTGATTTCAAATTTATGCACAGCCGCTGGAGCGTAAGAGAGATTGGTGGGTCTACTGTTCTCAGTTATGACATGGATATGCAAGCTGACTTCTGGATACCGCCATTGATAGGAGCATGGGCAATCAAACACAAGCTCTATAGCTCAGCTATGAACATGGCGCAACGCATGGAAATGATGGCAAGAACTGGCACGCCATTGAATAAATTTAAAATTCAGTAGTTACAAAAAATGCTTCATTTTATTTTGTGCACTAGGCTATACTGAGATCAATCACCCAGAGAGGTGCAATGATTACGATGTCCTAATACCAAGCAGGAAGGAGTAGCCTAGATGGAAAAGATTCAGCAAGTTTCCACCGACATATCAGAACAACCTATTCTCTACATCCTCGACACCAACGTACTAATACACGACCCTTCAGCCATTCTGGAATTTGAAGAACATCATGTCATCATACCAATGACTGTTCTCGAAGAACTCGATAACCTTAAAAGTGGAAGGCAGGCGATCGCTGCCGACTGCCGACAGGCAATACGCGGCATCGATGAAATTCTAGGCCGTGCATCCCCTGAAGAAATTGAAAACGGCATACCGATACGACGTGGAGACAAGGGTCCCTGCCGCGGAAGCCTGTCTATTTTAATGACTCATACTGCTGAGAATATTGAAATACTGCCAAAACATATCAACGACAACAAAATTATCAATGATATCTGCCTGTTAAAACAGAGCCGGCCCGACCAGCGCACCGTGCTGGTCACCAAAGACATAAACATGCGACTTAAGGCCAGGGGCTGCGGCATCGAGTCAGAGGATTACCATAGCGATCAGCTGGTCTCAGATATTAACCTTCTGGATGCCGGCTATCTTGAATTTGAGGGCAGTTTCTGGGATCACATTGATAACGTTGAAACTGAACAGCAGTCAGGGCGCACCTTGCACAAAATTGCAAGACAGCAACCGGTACAGGAAATCTATCCGAACAATTTCATTATCGACGAACAGGGGATGATTGCGCGTGCCGTCGAGGTTAACGAAAATAGCATCACCCTGCTGCATATGGAGCATGCCCGGTTTTTACAGCAGGAAGCATGGGGACTGCGGCCCAGAGACATTTACCAGGCGATGGCATTAAATCTCCTGCTCGACCCTGATATCCATCTCGTTAGTCTGACTGGCTCTGCCGGCTCAGGAAAAACCATCCTGGCTCTGGCTGCCGCAATTGAAATGACTGTCGCAACCAAAATGTATCGTCGCATTATCGTTACACGCAGCACCCAGGGACTGGACGAAGACATCGGCTTCCTTCCCGGAACCGAAGAGGAAAAGATGGAGCCCTGGTTAGGAGCTATCACCGACAACCTGGAAGCACTTCATTATGATGACGAAGACACTGATGGCAGTATCGACTATATCCTTAAAAAAGTACCTCTACATTTCAAGTCCCTGAACTACATACGAGGCCGCAGTTTCCAGCACAGCTTGATACTCATTGATGAATCACAGAACCTGACACCGCACCAGATTAAAACAATTGTCACTCGCGCCGGGACCGGATCAAAGGTTATTTGCCTGGGTAATTTATCCCAGATCGACACCCCCTATCTCAGTGCCACTAGCTCTGGCCTGACCTATCTGACAGAGCGATTCAAGGATTTTAGCCATGGCGGAAGCATACAGCTGCAGGGAGTGCCGCGCTCACTGCTGGCGGAATATGCTGAAACAAACATGTAGCTGGCTGCACTAATCGCCACATCTAGAAAATGCCTGGATAAACAGGAAAGATTGACATTTAATTTATTATTATCAAAAGGTTAATTGTGATTCGCGGCTATTTATAACGAACAAAAGCAGTACTGGGTGATGAAAATAACTAAATATCGCAATACTACTTAAGTGTCCTGGTTTGCTATATCTATAAACCTGGAATACCTGATAATCACAGGTTATATATTTCTTCATACACCCCCACTTTCATTTTATAGTTCTGATAATGTAGTACCATGAATCCACTAATTTGCTTTTGATGCCTGAATCCTTACGAATCGGTATCTGTACATGTGTGCTTCTTCGGTGTAATTTACGCATAAATAAAAAGCTCTATTACCAAATCAAATATTGAGAATGTAATGTTTTTCAACCCAAGGGATGAACTGAATAAAGAATTGAGGGACAGGCTGATAGAACTGTCGGATGAATTTCTGTACGGCGAAGACGGCCTTATGGCAAGTGCTATTGGGAAATGGATCACCTATCACATGCTGTTCACCAGTGATGAACCCTCAGAAGACAGTAGTTCAGATGAAGGCATGGAAGTAGAGCATATAGAAAGTATCGAAGATTTTCTCAATAGCGTCTCAGGAAGCCATCACTGGAAACAGCTGGAATCCATTAGCCTGGAATCCAAATCTGAATGGATAAAACAGGCATTGAAGCAGATCATTAACGGTGAAGTGGAAGTTGATAATGAACTACGTCGCTATGTCAGCAGCATCGTCGACCAGGATAAACTGGTTCGATATATTAACGAAGATATCGAAAACCACACAGCAGCGCGTAAACAATGGCTGGAAACATATATCCAGCAACCTGTAATGCCTGTAATCATGAAATATCAAAGCGTTGCTTCTAGCCTGGATTCTCATGAACAAAAGAAAAAAGAAGACCAGAAAAATTTGATCAACCAGGCGGAAGAGGCAAACGTTCGCGTTAAAAATGCATTGAAGAACTACGGCAATCTAGAGCAGCGCTATGATATAGATACCGTTGACGCTATCCTTGATATGCTGGAAGAAGTTGTCAAGGAAGACAATATCAGCGAAAACGATGTCGCAAACTTTGTCCTGATGAATGCCCCGCGCTTTGATGAGGATGTTCGTTATTTGCTGACAACACGATTTCCTGTTTCACAGGATACTTAGTGCATTAGTAATTCTCCCGCTACTGAACTGTGCAATGAATATCTCCAGGGATGGTCATAATATGCAGTGACACCCTTATTGATAATCTAATCCTGTTGATAATCTAATCCTGGCTAATATTCTAAGCATATATTACCGTTAATCCGAGTTGTTGTAATTCCTTCCTGATTGCTGCTTAACCTGTTTCTAACTTACTATAATTACGTACTATTTTGCTAACTAGTGGTGTTTCACGTATCCTTCATCTGGTATCGTTTAGATAGCGTTAGAAAAATACATAATAACTATGACTTTACCTACACTAGGAACATTTAATATCACTGTCAGATAATTTAACACTAATGAAAATAAGTGGATGTAAGTTATTGAATTGTATTAGTGGTATAGATATTGCAGGACAATCCCCAGTACAATGCTATTCAACGAATAACTACAACGAATAATTACAAAATGCCTATTCCGCCAACTGTAAAAGTTCTTCTCATCGACGACAAGCCGTATGATGGGCAGCTGGCCGCCCTGGTTTTACATCACCAGATACCTCATGCTGAGATTACAGTCATTGATGATGCAATAGAATTTGCAGAACATTTGGCGTTGGGGGAATTTAACCTGGTCATTACCGAAAGGCACCTAAGCTGGGCAGAAGGTGATCGTATTCTTGACAGCATCAAACGCCTGCATCCAAATTGCCCTGTAATATATTTTTCTGCAGAGAAAACCCCAATAAGTCAAAGTCAAATGGGAAACAGCCAGCCTGACGACCAGATAAAAAAAGGCAGTGCTGGATTCCTTCATCTACCAATAAGCGTAAGCCAGTTATTGCAGCCTAGTGAGAAAACCGAAAATAAAAGTAGTACATCCAGTCCACTCTTAGACCGCATGCCAGTCGGAGTTTTCTCTCTCGGTCGTGATGGTCGCCTGAACTGCCTAAATTCATCCTGCAGCAAGATTTTCAAGCTAGCTGATCGAAATGAACCCGGTGATACTCTATTACAGGATCTGCTTGTTGATGACACAACGCGTTCAATTATTAGCCGTGTATTACAACAGGGAGAAGCTATAAGTGATCTTGATGCTCAATTGCTCCAAACGGAAGAGACCCCTTGCTGGATACGCCTCAACTTATGGCCAATTGAGAAGTCGGATGATAGCACGCATCAATTCGAAGGCAGTGTGACTGATATTTCTTCCTTCAAGAATGCAGTTTCCAATCTATCACGCAATGCAGCCGAACTCAGTCGCTCTAATGCTGACCTGGAAAAATTTGCTTATGTCACATCACATGACTTGCAGGAGCCACTAAGCTACATATCACGCTATGCAAATTTATTGCAAGAACGTGGAGACCTTGATGATGACTCAGAGCGCTTCATGGAGCATATTCTTGATAGTAGCAAGCGCCTGCAATCTATGGTTGATGACATACTTGAATATTCACGCGTCGGGACACAGGGCGATGAATTTGACCTGGTAGATTTTGGCGAACTAGCAGATTCCGCAGCCAGGAATCTGGATAAATCTTTCAAGGAAAAACATGCAATATATAAACGCGGAGACCTCCCTGTTTTACGCGCAGATGGCCGACAGATTAAGCAGTTATTCCAGAATTTACTTTCAAATGCGCTTAAATTTTCAGGAGATAAACCGCCCAGGATTTTAGTGACAGCTAGAGAGAAACCCGAGCATTGGGAGTTCTCGGTACAAGACAACGGCATCGGCCTGGAAAAGGAAGACCGAAAACGAATCTTTGATATGTTCCAACGCTTGCACACAAACGAGAAATATCCAGGAACTGGCATTGGACTGGCCGTCTGTCGTAGCATAGTTGAACGACACGGCGGTACCATAAGAGTGAAATCCGTCCCTGGCAAGGGATCAATTTTTGCCTTCACAATTCGGCACAAAACCTCATCCTGAGGCAAAATATGACGAGAAGTCGCGCATGAGTAGCGAATACACTACTGAGCTATCTGTACTGCTGATTGAAGACCAGCCAGCGGAAGTTGATTATATTCGCGAAATACTGTCTCAGGTTCAGAGTTGCAGCTTTTCAATTACCCATAGAGACCTGCTGCAAGACGGCCTTGAATTACTTGAAGATACCCACTTCGATGTTCTGCTTCTCGATCTGTGCCTGCCCGATAGTACAGGTTACGTCACTTTTACACAGGCACATAAGGCCTTCCCATCCGTGCCAATAATTCTCATCACTAACATAAACGATGAAAACCTGGCTGTTCGCGCTGTCCGAGAGGGAGCTCAAGATTATCTTATCAAGCGAAAGATGGATAGCGAGTTACTTTCCCGCTCTATACGATATGCCATCGAACGACAGAATGCAGAAGAGGCGTTACGTATCAGCGAAGAACGTTATACATTAGCTATGTGTGGTGCTAATGATGGTATCTGGGACTGGGACCTGAATCGAGGAGATGTCTATTATTCAGAACGTTGGCAAAGCATCCTGGGCTTTAATGATAAATTACCCCCCAACATCAATACCTGGACAGATCGCATACACCCGGATGACAAAGCAGATTTCAACCGCGCGCTCGAGAACCATTTAGCTGGTAATTCCGCCCATTTCTCGCATGAATACCGAATTCTTACAAAAGATTCCGGATATATATGGGTATTGAGTCGTGGTATAGCAGTGATGGACCATAGTGGCCATAGCATGCGCATGGCCGGCTCCATCACGGACATCAGCCCACGCAAACGTGCCGAAGAACAATTGATCCACGATGCTCTACACGACAATCTCACTGGCCTGCCAAACCGCAATCTGATAATTGATCGACTCGACCATGCCATTGAACGTATTCGTGGCCGAGGGGCACATTCTATCGAATTTGCTGTACTTTTTCTTGATCTTGACCGATTCAAGAACATTAACGATAGCCTTGGACATAGCGTCGGTGATGAACTACTCGTTGTGATTGCCAATAAATTGAGTGAAATCGTTCGCCCGGGCGATACGGTTGCACGACTAGGGGGTGATGAGTTCGCAATACTACTACCTGAAGTCAATACCCTTTCAATGGTCACCCATATAGCAGACCGGGTGCTATCAGAATGCGCCATGCCTGTAGAAATCAACGGCCACGAGATTTGCACCACTGTCAGCATTGGTATTGCTCTGGGAACTGAGCGCTATACCTCATCTCACGAAGTGCTGCGTGATGCTGACATAGCCATGTACTGGGCTAAATCTGAAGGCAAAGCATGCTATGAAATTTTTGATCGAGAAATGCATAGTCGTGTGGTCAAACTACAGCGGCTTGAACTGGAGTTACGCCAGGCTGTAGAAAAAAGTGAGTTTGTAATCCACTATCAACCGATTGTGTCGTTGACGAATAACAGCATGGTAGGATTTGAAGCCCTGATACGGTGGAATCATCCGGTACGGGGCCTGGTACCGCCAATGGAATTCATTAGTACAGCTGAGGAAACTGGCCTTATTGTTCCACTGGGGTGGTGGACCTTGAGAGAGGCATGCGCACAAGCGAAACAATGGCAGGATAAGTTCCCTTCTGATCAGCCTCTTTCGATTAGTGTCAACATCTCAGGCAAGCTCTTCAATCAACCTGATATGATGTCGAATTTACGCAACATTCTTCAAGAAACTGGACTCCCCCCCACCAGTCTACGCCTGGAGATTACTGAAAGCGTCCTCCTGGATCATGCAGACGTATCTGTATCCAAGCTCGCTGAAATGCGAAATCTCGGAGTTGGTCTGCATGTAGATGATTTTGGCACTGGCTATTCCTCGCTAAGTTATCTACAAAAATTCAATTACGACACACTCAAGATTGATCGCTCTTTTGTTAACCAAATGGATCTCAATAATGGTTCGAGCGCCATCGTGCAGTCGATAATTACACTTGGCAAGCTGCTAAATATGAATATCATTGCCGAAGGCGTAGAAAGTCGTGAACAGCTAAAAAGACTAAGGGAACTAGAGTGCCCGCAGGTACAGGGATTTCTGTTCTCAAAACCGATAGATTCAAAAGCCGCCACACATCTTCTAGGTTCCCCGGTTCAGTATTCCAGCACCTATGTCATGTAGCCATGACTTCTAATTGCTAATATAGACACCGCTACTGTAAATCTAGACAGGTAATACAAACACTAATAATTAACTGTAAGGTTATCTAGTGACTGCATGGACTTCGCTGACAAACTCCTAGAATGGTACGAACATCATGGCCGCCACGATCTTCCATGGCAGGTACGTGGCGATCCTTATCCAGTCTGGATTTCCGAAATAATGTTACAGCAGACGCAGGTAACAACGGTGATTCCTTATTACGAACGTTTTATCAGTCAATTTCCATCCCTGCAGGACCTCGCTGCTGCAAATCTCGACCAGGTGTTACACCTGTGGAGCGGACTCGGCTATTACGCACGTGCCAGGAACCTGCATAAGACCGCCAAAATCATTACAGAACAGTACAGCGGCAACTTTCCAGAGGAAATCTCTGAACTGGTTGCTCTACCGGGTATCGGCACATCGACAGCAGGAGCAATACTTGCTCAGAGCCTGGGGCAACGCCATCCAATACTCGATGGCAACGTAAAACGCGTGCTGGCTCGCTATTATTGTATTGAAGGATGGCCCGGCCACCGTGAAACAGAAAAACGACTCTGGCAGCTGAGTGATCACAACACGCCATCTACAAAAATTACTGATTATACTCAGGCGATAATGGATTTGGGTGCTACCATCTGCAAACGCGGTAACCCCGATTGTCCAAATTGCCCCGTCTCAGGTGATTGCCAGGCTTTTCTATTAGACAAAGTAAATGCTTACCCACATAAACGAAGGAAAAAGACCTTACCAGTTAAAACCACGACTTTTCTGTTACTCAAAAACGAACAGGGCGAAGTTTACCTGACTCAAAGACCGCCAACCGGGATTTGGGGAGGCCTTTGGTGTTTGCCCGAACAAAGCCAGAATTCAAAGAATAAATGGAATCTTGAACATCTGTCTGTTGATATCCTCACTGGTGAAGCCTTACCCGTTATCCGCCACACCTTTAGTCACTATCATCTCGATTTCACCGTGATACCCGCATCAGTAGAGGGGGATCACTCCTCAGGAATCATGGAGAGTACACCAACAGTCTGGTATAACCCTGCCCAACCGAGCCAACTTGGATTGGCCGCCCCGATTAAAAAAATTATCCACGCATCAGAGGTGTAGTATGACGAAAATGGTAAATTGTGTAGTTCTTGGCAAGGAAGCCGAAGGCCTTGAACGCAGCCCCTATCCAGGAGAACTCGGTGAGAGGATCCTGCAGAATGTATCACAGGAAGGCTGGCAGAAATGGATGCAGCATCAGACCATACTGATTAACGAAAATCAGCTCGCGCTTTTCAAACCTGAAGCACGTAAATTCCTCGAGGAAGAGATGGAAAAATTCTTTTTCAAAGGCGGTTCACAGGTACCCGAAGGCTTTGTCGCTCCGACAAAATAAAGACACTGAAAATCCCCTTTTACAATCGACGCCAGCGCGCTTATAATTCCGCCCTCTTCTCGATGTGGCCAGGTAGCTCAGTCGGTAGAGCAGGGGATTGAAAATCCCCGTGTCGGCAGTTCGATTCTGTCCCTGGCCACCATTTCTAATTCCTGTGCACATTCAGGAAAACACCGTAACACCACTTCTTTGCTTAACATTGAAGCGCCTAAGGACAACAATTTGGCGCGTTATGTCGTGATGAATTCAATAATCAGCGATATATTGACTTCTACTCCCCACGACAGACCAAAAAAGATGAAAAACACGATTGAAGCCAACTTACATGCGGAAATTGATTTCTGGCGTTCATTGATAGAAGAATGGAAAAAAACACATAACGAGCCAGTCAATTCCAGAATTGAAGAAGCCCTGGCACTGGCGGAATATAAGCTAAAGCAGCATCAAATGACGAACACAAACATGCGCCTTCATTAGATATTAACACTCTTCTAATTAGCTAGCTGTTTGACGATTCGAAAAGCCGCACGAAGATACGAAGTCTGATTCTTTCTTCATTTTCCCGATAGACACACTATTCGGATTACCCATGGACCTGCCGCATCAAGACCAGAATCACTGTTCCATTTCAAAAGTACGGTTTGCACCTGTATCAATGTCATAGAGTTCTATCTGTACTGTTTTACCAAACCCATAGACAGAGGTAACCTCTGCTGTACGGTATTCTTCTTTGCTGTAATCGTAGTAGGTAATTTCTTTCCCCGGGGTAGCCAAGCTGCGGCTACTGAGCATGATATTTGTGCCCTGTTCAGTGTCCTGACCAACCCATGCGAACACAAGCGTTGGCAAAAGTAATAAAATTAAAAACGAAAATACTCTCATTGTTATACCCTCTATTAGTGACAGCAGGATGACTGTTTACTGAATTATTATTGTTTTTGATTTGCTTATCTGCCGTTAATTTAAATGTAGCAAGTATCTAGTGTTTTACAATGACATTAATTATATTTTCATAAATAATTTACATATATCTCATTTAAATCAGAAGGTTGCGATATTTATTTTTCTTATTAAGAGCTTCATTTTATTTCAGTTTCGGGGTAAACGCAGTCATATAATTGTCTTTTCATTATCCACAATCAGCTATGAATATTATCTAAAATTTTTCGATTCGCCTGTTTAATCGGATTTACCGGGCAGCGCCTGTCTATCGATTACCACTTCTGAATTACCAATGGAATTCATCATAGCCACTGGCAGTAGTTCACCCTGTTGCCAGCGGGATACCGCAACGGCCTTATCCTTCCCTGTAATGAGGAATAATAGCTGTCGACATTGTCCCAAAATTTCCGCACTTAGACTGACTCTCTGTGCTGGCAACTTTGGTGCATCAAAAATGGGCAGGACTGTTTTTCCTGATATGTGGGCCTGGCCCGGAAACAAACTCGCCGTATGGCCATCTTCTCCCATACCTAGCAACACCATATCGAAGGGCGGAACGCCTTCAAGCAATGCAGCATATTGCTTTGCTGCTTTTGCAGGTCCTGCTTCTGCCGGTATCACGTGTATCTGTGATGCAGGTATGCCTACCTTGCTAAACAGTGTTTTATCTGCCATAAAACTATTGCGGTCTGGATGATCTATCGGCAGGCAACGCTCGTCACCAAACCAGACATGCCAATGCTCCCAGTCACAGCTAGCCATTGCCAGCAATGCGTAGGTCCTCGCTGGTGTATTACCACCAGCGAGAACGATATGAAATTCACCCCGTGCTGCAATCGCCAGCTTCGATGCCTGCACGATACGATCACGAGCAGTACTTGCTACTGCATCAGGATTTTCCAGTACAGTCCATTTCATACTCAATATTGCAACCCGATTTAATTAATTGCCATTTACCATGTAATCATTGCACAAATACATAAACATCTGCGTACCAATCTATTAAAATACCCTATATCTTTTAAATACGGTAGACGGGACTCCCTTGATCACCTCTACTGTTTTCATATAACCCGGAGATACTAATGAGTGATGCTCTAAATTACCTGATTGCTGCCCGTCCTGATGCAGTTCTGCCCTACTTCAAGATGCTTAAAGAGGCGGGAAAACATCTCGATACCCGTACACGTGACCTGATCTCGGTAATAACCAAGGTTGACGCACAGACTGAAGGCGGCTTTCGCCAGTACCTGACACGTGCGTTGCGTAACGGTGCCAGCGCCAATGAAATCCTAGATGCCCTGTTCATGGCATTTCCTACCCTAGGTTTTGCCAAGATTGTCTGGGCAACAGAAATACTGCTGGACATGGATATACCGGAGTTTCATCCTGATAACCTGGATGCTGTTCCGGAATGGCATTCGATCGGGCCTGTTGATGAGTTTGCTTCCGGCGAAATCAGCTACCGTGAATGTGGTGGCCGCAACCTGTATATATATCGAGACGGTGATGAGTTCCGTGTTTACGACAGCCGCTGTCCGCACCAGGTGACTAACATACCGCATCTGGCACTGGATGGCACAAAATTGACCTGTCCCAAACACCATTGGGTGTTTGAAGTCACCACCGGTGAATGCACAGACGTCGGTAATCGTCCTCTAAACGAATTCAAACACGAAATCAAAGACGGCGAGTTGAAGGTTTTCTGGTAAATAAATATCAGAAACGAGACTAAGGATAAAGGAAGAATGGAAACACAAATCTAAGTCTTTTTGTCTTTAGTCCTTAGTCGAAGATTTCCCCTAGAGCTGGTTGTCACCGCTACGTCGATTTTTCGCAGCCAGCGCTAGCATAATCATTCCCCAGCCATTGAAAATCAGTTCAATGGCTACAAACATGCCGATCACCCATAAACCGGACTCCGGCCAGTTATTCAAAATCATAATGCCAAGAACAATAGCTGCAATACCGCTGATCAGGGTCCATATCCACCCGGCTACCCCCTTAAGTTGAAAGGCCATAATAATCCGCACTATACCTACTGCAATTAAAGCCCATGCAATAAACAGTGTCAGCGTTGTCGATGCAAGCAGCGGATTCTTCACCATGATGAAACCAACAGCGACATAAAGCAGGGCAATAAGTATCTTCCCTATAAGTGACCAGCCTTTAAACCGGAATGCATCGACGAGTTGAAAGCCACCGCCAATTAAGATCAAAAATCCGAAGAATGTTACTGTCGTCAGAGTCAGGGCAAACGTTGCCCCGATACCTATCGTCCCGAGGATTACCATCAAAATACCAATAGCAAGTATCCAGCCCCATTTCTTGCCAATTTCGTTCATTGCCACTGTTTCTAAACTCATTATGTAGCTCCCTGTATTTTATTGAATCATGTAAGCTACTATTAGCAGCCACATGATATTTTGAACTTCATTATGACACCGGGTCCATAGTTTGTCGCCATTGTGTAGCAGTCTTATCAAAGATGGCCCTGCTCTCTGGTGGCCCCCAGCTTCCAGCTGAATATTTATCCACTGGTGTATCTTCCTTTGACCAGGCATCAATCACAGGGTCAACCACTCTCCAGGCGTATTCAACTTCATCGTTGCGAAGAAAAAGAGATCTATCGCCACGCAGCACATCAAGCAATAAATCTTCGTAAGCATCAACACGCGCATCACCCTCATCCAGTAATGAAGCATTGAGGCTAATCTGGCGAATCTGCATCTCCAACCCCGGCTCTTTGACCGTTACTTCCATACGCACACAATTACTGGGCTGGATACCCAGCACTAACCAGTTTGGTTTCATACCGTTCCTGCTCACATCTCGAAATAACTGCTGTGGCGGATGCCGGAAACAGATAGAAATCATCGACTGGCGCTGTGCCATACGCTTGCCGGTACGCAGGTAGAAAGGCACTCCTCTCCATCGCCAGTTATCGATATATAGCTTCAATGCGGCAAAAGTTTCCGTAGTACTGTTAGCAGGAACATCCTGCTCTTCAAGGTAGCCTATGACTTCTTCATTACCAATGACACCCGCTGTATACTGCGCGCGATATGCCCGCGTTTGAAAATCCTCTTTGGTAATCGGGCGAATAGATTTCAACACCTTGACCTTCTCATCACGCAGATCTTCTGCATCCATTGTTGCCGGGGGTTCCATAGCAACCAGTGTCAATAATTGAAGCAAATGGCTCTGTATCATGTCGCGCATAGCGCCACTACTATCGTAATACGCGGCTCGTGTACCTACACCCGCTGTTTCCGAGTGCGTAATCTGCACATGATCAATGTAATTGCGGTTCCATAACGGCTCAAGCATGGTGTTGGCAAAGCGAAACACATTTACATTTTGTACCGTACCTTTACCGAGGTAATGATCAATACGATAGATCTGGTGTTCAGTTAAATATCGGCTAATACTGGCCTGCAGGACTCGTGCACTACTCAAATCGTAGCCAAAAGGCTTTTCAATAACTACACGGCGCCAGTTTTCTGTCTCCTGTAATAGATCACACTCACCTAGCCCCTCGATTACCAGGCCGAATTCCGCTGGCCTGATCGCCATGTAGAAAGCGATATTCGAAGAAAGTCTTGCAGATGATATCTCTGACTCCAGGTAATTCTTCAATGATGACCATATATCCGGCTCACTGTAATCTACTTTGAAGTAATCCAGGCGGAGCGCAAACCGTTTAAATACATCCGCATCGAAACGTTCTCCTGCACTTGATTCAACCCAGTTTTGTACTTCAGCAATACATTTAGCCTTATTCCAGTCACGTCGGCCGGTCGCCAGTATTTTTGTCTCAGGATGTAACTGGCCAGCCTTGTCCAGCAGGTACAATGCCGGCATTAACTTAATCTTTGAAAGATTACCCGTGGCACCAAATATCACCAGTGTTGCCTGCTCGCGCTTAGTCGAACTCATTCATCAAACCTCATATCGGCCGGACGATACATCACCCCCCTCACCGGTCCAGTCAGTATGAAAAAATTCTCCGCGTGGGCGATCTATACGCTCATATGTGTGGGCACCGAAATAGTCCCGCTGTGCCTGTATCAGGTTGGCAGGTAAGTGACCACGTCGATAACCGTCAAAAAAAGCAAGTGCCGATGACATCGCAGGCAAAGGAATGGACAGTTCGATCCCCAACTTTACGGCTTCTCTCCAACCCGCTTCAGATATTTTAATTTCACTTATAAAGAACTTATCGAGCAACAGGTTTTCAAGATTTTCATTTTCATCATAGGCCTGCCTGATATTGCCGAGAAAACGACTTCGAATGATACATCCTCCCCGCCACATCAAGGCAATATCACCAAAATTCAATCGCCATCCATATTCAATTGCAGCATCTCGCATCAACATATAGCCCTGGGCATAGGAAATAATCTTCGATGCGTAGAGTGCATCATGGATAAACTGGATCACCTGTTCCCTGTCGCCATCAAAAATGGCATGTGAACTCGAAAGCAGAGTATCTGCACGCACACGTTCATCCTTGATTGCGGATAAACAACGTGCAAACACTGCTTCACCAATCAAAGTCAACGGTACACCGAGCTGCAGTGCACTGATGCCGGCCCATTTCCCCGTGCCTTTCTGTCCTGCCGCATCAAGGATGCTGTCAAGCAGAGGCTTACCTTCGTCATCTCGAAAAGCAAGAATATTTGCGGTGATTTCTATCAGATATGAATCCAGTACCCCTTCATTCCATGCTGCAAAGGTTTTCTGGATTTCGTCTACAGTCATACCAAGTCCTGATCGCATCAGGTGGTAGGCTTCAGCAATTAATTGCATATCGCCATATTCGATTCCATTATGAACCATTTTCACATAGTGGCCGGAACCTGCCGGCCCCACCCACTGACAGCAAGGTTCACCATCAACTTTTGCTGAAATGGCCTGCAATACCTCTTTGACTGCTGGCCAGGCGCTTTCATCGCCACCTGGCATAATAGAAGGTCCATGCCGCGCGCCTTCTTCTCCGCCGGAGATACCTGCACCAATAAAATGAATTCCCTCTTTTAACAGTTCCTGATATCGACGATTGCTATCAGTAAAGCGGGAGTTACCGCCATCAATAAGAACGTCTCCCTTGTCCAATAGTGGTAAAAGGCGGCCAATCAAATCGTCTACCGGTTTGCCGGCACGAATCATCATAATGATCTTACGCGGAGCTTCCAGAGACGAAACAAAGCCCTCGAGAGAGCCATGGCCGGTAATATCTGAAGAATCTGCCGGTCCTTCTAAAAAATCTACAAGTTTGCTTGCCGTGCGATTATGTACCGACACTTTATAGCCGTGATCGTGTAAATTTAGTGCAAGATTCTGCCCCATTACGGCAAGACCAATTAGTCCAATATCTGCTTGTGGCATTCCAATCCTCCTGTTACAAGTTCATCTATGGCAACTATTTATACTAGATATTGCCAGTGTTTTAGTTCAAACATGAGAACAATGTTAAAATCTAACATGATCCATCGCGTGACGGCTTAAATCCGAAAAAAAATTTGTTTGAAACCATAGCGCCGGTTATTGAATGTGTGAGATTATTTCATTATTAAATACTGATATACACTTCAGTCGGACTAAACATGGGCTTCTAAGATGAAAAATATTAATACAGCTACTCTATTTCTTATTACGTTATTAGTTTCTTCTACTAGCTGGGCAGTTGCACCACCGCTCGGTGAATGGGAACTATTATTTGAGAATGATGACGGCCGCGCTGTTGCTCTTGATGTTTATCATGAAACGCCTGTCATTATAGATGTAAAAGGCCACATGTATTTTGTGAATAAAGAAATAGGTGAAGAACCCAGCGGTGAATGGTTTAGCGAAGTCTACGAAAGCTGGCAAAGGGTCCCTGGCGGTGGTGAAGCTATGGATATCAGCATAGACGGTGACGGAGTGCCCTGGGTTGTCGGTATAAACAGCCATAAAGTTTATCACCTGGATGGCCCGATAGAAGGTGACCTTTCTGCGAATTCACATCATGGCTGGATCGAGCATCCTGGCAACGCCAAAGCAAGACGCATATCAGTTTCAAAGACCAATGGAACACCTTATATCATTGGTGCGTTTAGTGGCATAGTCTTCAAGGGAACTGGCACTGGATGGACCGCACTATCTGCCACACTCCTTGATAGTCAGGGACAAAACTTGAACACACCTTTAAATGCGATAGACCTTTTTGCAGAATCCTACAATGCCGGTGATAGTGAGAACCCGGATTTGCGAGACCTTGTCTTTGCGATTAACCAGGATAAAAGAGTCTTTCTATTTGTCCCTGAACAGGATGCATGGCTGGAGTTGCCCGGTGATGCCAGGGCCGTGTCAGTCGTTTCCTCCGGAAAACTGGTTTATATAATAGGTGAAGATGCCAAATTTTACGGCCTTGATCTAACTACCGATAAAACATGGACACCTGCCGGACCAGGAACAGGCAAGGACCTCGCCTTCAGCCAGATTGATACTTTCCAGCCATTCGTTAGCCAGAACGGCAATATAGCGCCTTCTTCGAGCCATCGCCATGTCTGGACCATAGGTGAAAAAGGTCAGGTATACAGAGCATTTGTCGCCTACTAGAGATTCAATGAAACAGCAGGAGACTAAATTACAGCACATGTGAACTGAGGTTTAACACAAATTCATTTCAGGCAGCCACTGAAATCACTGTAACTCGCATTAACTGTAGCCAGATTTAACCAGCTGCTAAATAGGTGGTTTTTTCATACTAACTGAACAGATGCCACTCAAAATATTTAATTAACTTACTCATATTCAATAAGTTAATTATTTACACATAGAAACACACCTGCCGACATCGAGACGCCAGGGGGTAAAAACGTTGCCAATCTATTGGCGTGAATAGTCAAGCTTCGCTGGTCATTTGAAAGTAGACTTATCGCTGAATTGGACTGCTTTTGCCGTTAAGAATTTTTATATTTACTGTATAAATGTAGTATTGACTGGATATGTTAGAATAATCGGCTAGCCTATAAAGAGAAGCATTTTTTCGAGCAACAATTCCAACCAAACACCAGAGATCACGAATGAGATTTAAACGCGGATATAAAACATCACTTTTTGTTGTCACAACGATCGTTGCCGGTGCTCTGCTGGCATCGGGATGTGTCTCTGTGCCAGAACAGACACAAATCGTAAATAAAGAGCTGGATGAAGACCGCTCTATAAGTGAAAGCAGCTGCGATATCAACCGCGCCAGTCTTTATTCTTATAAGCAGCAAGATAGAGCACACGAACTGGATTCAAGCAATATCACACTGTTGAACTGGAATATCTATAAAGGACAAAAAAAGAACTGGTCCACCGACTTCCGTGAACTAAGCAATGATAAAGACCTGGTGATCATTCAGGAAGCACAACTGACCTCCGAGGTAAAAGAAACGCTTAAAAAACAAAGCATACACTGGACGTTGAACACCGGTTTTTTTGTTAATGATGAAGCTACCGGGGTACTCACTGGATCCAGAGTTAAGCCTGTATCAAGCTGTGGACTGAGAACTACTGAGCCGTTCCTGCGCCTGCCTAAAACAGTCCTGGTGAATAAATATGAACTATCGGGCACTGATGAAAAACTGCTGGTTGCCAATATCCATAGTATCAATTTCACACTAGGCACCGAAGTTTACAGTGAACAAATCAATGCTCTCACTGCAGCGATTGCTCAGCATCGCGGTCCAGTTATCGTTGCCGGTGATTTCAACAGCTGGAGTGATAAGCGAAAAGAGATTGTAAACGCCATGGTTCAGGAGCTTTCACTAAAGGCCGTCACCTACAAAAGCAGCAACAGGGTCACCATATTTGGTAATGAAATAGATCATGTCTTTTACCGTGGCCTGGAAAGCCTGTCCAGCGAGGCACAGAAAGTGACCTCATCGGACCACAACCCGATCAAGGTGACATTCAGGGCACTGCCTGCCGAACAAAAGCTAGCCTTGAACTAGAGATTTGACTACATCGTTACGCTTATTTTTCCAGATAGCCCGCTAAAACGTAGCAGCTGAAACAATGATCTTTTAGCTGCCCTGGCAACGATTAGGTAAAGTATACATCTCAGCACAGGTTTTTCCCGGCGATATTTTTCCTGGGACCACTCTGCCATCGTGTAGAAACCCTCTTTGGTTCTAGGCATACCAAAGGTACTCGCAACATCCTCATAACTGGCCGTGTTTTCAGGCAGTCATTGTGTTTAGTGAAAGTCTTGATATCAATAATATATCTCGAAGAAAAATTCGGTTACGAAGCTTCAATCCACCCAACCACAATCAATGATTCATTGCTGTAATTTCCTGGTTCAGTGCGCTGTTAACGGCTGAAGATAGAAGCCATATTTTATCTAGCTTTTTACGAACAACGGAGTAAGCCAGGTAATTTTCCTCTTTCTACATCGAGATGGGTGGGCGCCCTGGTTCCAAAAGCGAGTGCCTTATCATATCTGTTCAATACTAACGCCTCTCTGTATCCGGCAGGGCGATGATATTCAAGCGACAGGGCGGGGGCCGTGTGCATAATCACAACCGTGAAAAACAACAACACACAGGCTCCGCAGCACCTGCCTGAGACCATTCTTCGAAGGATATTATTGTCCCCATAGGCAGTGATTGATTCTTCTCTGCCACACTGGCAGATATTGCATGCGTTAGAATTACAAACAACGATGAACATGAAGTGAGTCTGAATTTCTTCAATTTGGGAACATACAAAAATTTTCTCGTCTATGGTTCCTACTGCTTATTAAATGGAATTAAAAGGCTCGATATTTATGATTGGGTCTGACAAACTGAATATTCTTCCGAAATTTTCCTTTTATTTAGAAAATAGAACGCCCTGACATCAAGATGACATCTGGAAAAATATTTACTATCGTCTTCAGGGTTATTGTGATTCCTGTCGTACTGATCGGCACACTTGTTGCGGTATTATCATATGCCAATATTTCCGTACCTCTAGAGGTAGCACGAAAACAGTTCGTTTCAAAAGCCACAGACGCAGTAGGGCATGATGTCCGTATAGATGGCGAGGTGCGCCTCGCTATCAGCTTTTTCCCAACCCTCGTCGTCGATCAAATTCATATCAGCAATGCTCCACAATGGTCAGCAAAAGACATCCTCAGAATTGGCGAAGCCCGTGTGCAGCTTGCCCTGCTGCCAATATTATCAGGCAGATTTGAATTTGTTGAAATTTCAGCTTCAGCAGTTCAGGTAAATCTGGAGCAGGCAAGCGATGGAAGCCAAAACTGGGCGACTCTATTCAAATCAAACAGCAAAACTGAACAGCCCGATGGTAGCTCAGTGAATAAAAGCGCAACATACCGTAATTCAGAACAAGAGAAAGGACGTGTATGGATCGAAGAATTCAGTTTATCTGATATCAATGTTCACTACATAGATGAAACTCTCAATAGAGACTTCAACAACAGCATTGATAAACTGGTGATATACACACATGAGAAGGATCACCTGACTGCAAGTATTCAAGGTAATACTGAAGATATTCCTTACTTTTTTACAGCCAAATCTGATCTACTCCGGAACCTGATCAGTCAAAAGCCCTGGAATATGGAACTACAGGGACGGATTGCAGATAAACCTGTAACTCTTGATATACAACTTGAGTTTGGCAAATCCCTTGATGGTACCATCAGCTTGAATGCACAGGAAGTGGACGCCGGAAAGACACTATCCTGGCTCGGTTTAGTTGATGGCCTTGAGGCGTTTAGTCACACCCTGGTACTCAATGCTGAACTAAAGGGTGGAACCCTGAAAGGAGTCCTTGATCAATCAACTTTCAAAATTAGCATGAAGGAGGGGTATTGGAACCTGCAGAATCCGTCGCATGAAGCAAGTCGCAAAATCACATATTCAACAGCGTCACTGTTTGCTGAGCCAGGTAAGCCCATCAAGCTGGAATTTTCCGGTAAAATCGATAATGAATCCCTGCTACTGGAACTAACGTCAAACAAACTCGGCGAGTTTTTCAGCGCACAGGATAAAATTCATTTAAATCTAAATGCCGACTTCACACATACGACGATAACCCTCGATGGAGATATTGACCTGCCGGTTAGTCGCGAGACATTCAGGACTGATCTGGTTGTTAATGGAAAAAGTCTCGATAAATGGAAGAGATTACTGCAAGCGGATATCCCTCCTTTCGGACCGTACCATCTGAGTGGAAAATTCAGCGTAGACGCAAAAGGTTTTCGTGTAAACAATCTGAAGACGACTATTGGCAGCAGCGACCTTAGCGGTGAAATATTCATTTCTACCGAAAATGAGAATACACACTGGGATTTAGATCTTGTCAGCCAGAATTTCCAGATCGATGATTTCAGTGTTGAAGGTTTTTCATTAATCCCCGAGGGCAATATTCTGCTGAGAACTCCAGAAACACCTGTACCGAAAAATGTCATGAAGGAGAAACGGCAAAAAGCATCGAGACAAAGCTTCCAGGTGTCTCAAAATTATCCCGGCCTTGATGTTAATTTACAGCTCAAAGCCAACAAAGTTCTCTCCGGCAATGATCAACTTGGAGGGGGGAAACTTCAACTTCGTGGAGATGAAAACTCTTTGTTTATTGATACCTTTCATCTAGACCTTGCCGGCGGAGCGATTGATGGTGGTCTCGAGCTGCAGTTACATGATCAGGGTATAAAAGGGCGGCTCAAATTAAATATGGATAAATTTAACTATGGCATAGTGTATAGACATTTTTATCCTGACTCTCCTGCTGATGGCCTAATAAGCACAAGAGTAGACCTTCATCTAGCAGGTCGTAATTTCAAACATGGCCTTGAGCATGCGAGTGGCATAATTGATTTAGCATTCTGGCCTGAGAATATAGATGCCAGCGTGATCAACCTTTGGGCTGTTAATCTGTTTCTTGCTATCCTGCCAGAACTGAACAAGAAACAATCCAAATTTAACTGCGGTGTAGCACTGCTTGACATCAAAGACGGGAATCTATCTGAGGAATTGTTATTAGTCGATACCAGTAAAATTTGGATGCAGGGGAATCTTAAGATTAATTTTCAGAAGGAAGAAGTATCACTATCGCTGTTTCCAAAAGCGAAAAAAGCCAGGTTATTTGGATTGCAGGCGCCTATTCGCATTAAAGGTAACTTCACTGACCTTGGTCTATCTATAAAACCCTACGATATAGTGTCTTCTTACATTGCATTTATGGCCAGCCCTTTAACCGCTCCCTTCCAACGCATCTTTAGTAAAAAAATTCCAGAGGACGCTAGCAGTCTATGTGGTGAACTTCTGGATCGCGATCATCTAAAAGAGGTTTTGGAGGAGATGAGCAAAAAAAGTCCCAGTTTAGACGAAATGTATAACAATGATTGAGTTATCTGTAGTTGCTTTTATTGTTGATATTTTCACCCTTTATGGGTGAACCCAGTGTTCATACGCTGGCACAATACAGAAAAAATAATAGACTTACGCAACAAGGAGAAAAACTTAAAAGAAATCAAATCTCAAAAAAAAGGCCCCGCCGATCAAGGGCGAGGCTGTTATTTATGCGTAAGTCATAAAAAGATAATTACTTATTAGCCCTGTTCTCGACCAGGTGATCGACTACCGCCGGATCCGCTAATGTGGATGTATCGCCCAGGTTCTCTATCTCATTTTCTGCAACTTTACGCAGAATACGACGCATAATTTTTCCTGAGCGTGTTTTTGGCAGCCCCGGAGCCCATTGCAGAATATCAATAGTTGCTATCGGCCCGATTTCCTTACGCACGAACACTACCAGCTCTTTCTTCAGATCATCAGACTCTTCAACCCCTGCCATAAGTGTTACATAGGCATAAATACCCTGGCCCTTGATGTCATGTGGATATCCAACAACGGCGGCTTCAGCGACACTGCTGTGCAGAACCAGTGCTGATTCTATTTCTGCTGTACCAAGACGATGGCCGGAAACATTCAACACATCATCAACACGGCCCGTTATCCAGTAATAACCATCCGCATCGCGGCGGCAACCGTCACCGGTGAAATAATAGCCCGGATAGGTAGTGAAATACGTATCAATAAACCGCTGGTGATCACCATAGAGTGTACGCATCATACTTGGCCATGGTGCTTTCATCACCAGGTTACCAGAGCATTCGCCTTCCAAAACATTGCCCTGCTCATCAACGATCTCAGGCTGGACACCGAAGAACGGCTTCGTAGCCGAACCGGGTTTCATATCTATCGCACCGGGTAGAGGGGTAATCAGATGCCCGCCTGTTTCAGTTTGCCACCAGGTATCAACAATCGGGCAGCGGGAATCACCAACCACATGGTAATACCATTCCCAGGCTTCCGGATTGATCGGTTCACCTACTGTTCCAAGCAACTTCAGACTGCTACGGGAAGTTGTCTTGACAAGTTCTTCACCGGAACGCATCAAGGCACGTATTGCCGTTGGTGCAGTATAGAATTGATTGACCTGGTGCTTGTCGATCACCTGCCAGAATCGAGATGCATCCGGGTAGGTGGGAATACCTTCAAACATCAATGTCGTCGCACCATTCGCCAGTGGCCCATAGACAATATAAGTATGACCTGTTACCCAGCCAATATCGGCGGTACACCAGTAAATATCACCATCATGATAATCAAAAACATATTTGTGCGTCATTGCTGCAAACAGTAAATAGCCGCCGGTAGTATGTAGCACACCTTTTGGTTTACCGGTCGATCCAGATGTATACAGAATGAATAGAGGATCTTCAGCATCCATCTCTTCTGGGGGGCAATCTGTAGATGCTTCGGCCATCATTTCTTCGTACCAGACGTCCCTGCCTTCCTGCCAGGCAACATCACCACCAGTGCGCCGGACCACAACACAGGTCTTGACGTTTGGGCACTCTGACAATGCCTTATCCGCATTGACTTTCAATGCTACAGACTTGCCACCACGCACGCCTTCATCAGCGGTGATAACTGTTTGGCAGTCAGAATCAAGTATGCGATCACGTAGCGAATCTGGTGAGAAACCACCAAATACAATGGAGTGTACTGCACCGATACGTGTACAGGCGAGCATCGCAACCGCCGCTTCAGTAATCATAGGCATGTAGATGCAGACACGATCTCCCTTTTTAACACCACGCGACTTCAGCACATTGGAGAATTTACAGACATCTTCATATAGTTCGCGATAGGTAACCTTTTTATCCACTTCAGGATTATCCGCCTCCCACAGCAATGCCACCTGATCACCTCGTGTTTCTAAATGGCGATCCAGACAATTGTAGGAAACATTCAGCTTACCGCCTTCAAACCAGCGTATATCACCTTTTGTAAAATCAAATTCCTGAACCTTGCTCCAGGGCTTCATCCAGTCGAGGAATTCGTTTGCCTGATCTGCCCAGAATCCATCGGGGTCTTCAATCGATCGTTTATACATGGCCTCATACATCTCACTGGTGATGTGGGCATTTTTGGCAAATTCTTCGGGAACTGGGTATATTTTAGATTCAGACATGGTGATCTCCTTTGGGACTGTTTTATTATTCAGTGTGGCTCTAGTTATTCATCTAATCTATTCGATGTTGCTTGAACTTGCCGAGTGTGTCAAAGGCTGATAGCAATAAAAATGAAAATTTACGATAAAAACTGCTTCAGAGGCAAATTCTGACTACTATCCATGTGCCCTATCTGAGCCTGTAACAACTCTGCAGTAGCAATTGCATCACTCAAAGCATTATGCGCCTGGTACATTGGTAAACCATAGCGTTTTCGCAGATTGAAAAGGCGAAGATCACCCTGTTCTATCTCCTTGTTTCGCCGCTCAAGCCATTGCTTTGCTATCCTCATCGTATCAATAACAGGAAAACGTGGACTTACTCCGTACAACTTCTGGCAGGCCTGGGTTAAAAAAGTAAGTTCTATCTTTGCATGATGGGCAACCATTATCTTGCCTGCAAGAGCATGCAGCAGGTTGCCCACCACCTCATCGAGTGGCAGGCCAGCGGAAACGTCATCATCGGTTATTTTATGGATGACTACACTTTGCTCTGTCAGTGATCCGCCGAGCTTTACCAGTTCATGGCGGGCCGTTGAAAGCTGAATCATGCCATCTTCGATAGCAACATAACCAGCGCTAACAATATGATCCTTGCTCGCATCGAGCCCGCTTGTTTCAAAATCCAGTGATAACAGAGGCACTGCATGAATATCCCTGCTTCGATCAATCAGCGGGGCTGATAGATACTCACTGATGGCGCCTTCCGGTGCGGCTTCAAGCATCTTCCTGCGCCTCGATTCTGCACTAAAAAGAAAGTCAAACATCAGCCTATACGATCCGCATGGTAACGCTGAGACAGTGATTCCTGCATCGTCTGAATGACCTTGAACGCATCTCTTAAGTGCGCCCGCTCAAGCCTCGACAATTGTTTCGGAGATAAAAAATTATCCGCTTTTTCTCCTTTTTTGATTTGTGCCGCCTGGTGCTCGATTCTTAGCTCGCCGATAAACTCATAGGCATCAAGAAGATTCGCAGCCCCATCCTTACTTAAAGATGGAGTCCCGGCAGCCTGTTTAAGGCGATCAATGGTACTCACCGCGGTAAGCCCTTCTGCCAGCGCATAAATCCTGGCCAGGTCTATAATTGGCACAATGCCGTTATGTTTCAGATCCAGTGTATGTTTGTGTTCACCGTCGTCAATTAAGACAAAATCACGGAAGAATCCTAGCGGGGTCCTATGATGTAAAGCATTAACAGTCATCAGTGCAAGAAACAGCTGATTGTTTTTTGTCAGTTTGGATATTTTTTTCTGAATTTTGGTCAGTAGTTTTTTTTCTCCGTAAATCACACGGATGTCAAAGAAAATACTCGATAACATTAGTGATTTTGGCTTCGGAGTATTGATCCACTTAGTAAAATAACCGGTCCAGACCTCTTGCGTCTGGCACCATTCCGGATTCATCGCCATGGCGTTGCCAGGACAATAAATAAAGCCACAGGCATCCAGACCGCCGCAAACATATTCAGCGAGTTGACTGAACCACCCGGCATCCTCAGGCTTCATCTCATTCGAGATGATCAGGCCATTATCCTGGTCTGAATGAGAAGACTGCTCACGCCGGGCCTGTGACCCTGCTGCAACCCAGGCAAAGGGGACCGGCGCCGGTCCAAATTTCATTTCTGCTAACTCAATCAGTCGTCGTGTGATTGCACTGCTGACAGCCGTTACCGCCCTGCCAACATGCTCCGCAGACCCTCCTGTGCTGACAATCTGCAACTGCAGGTCAGGAATCATCTTACTGACTTCTGCTAAAGCTTCAACCGTCTCGGCACGACTTATTGAGCGGGTGATATGAACGGCATTTTTTCCCTCCTGCCGGATCAGGTCGGTTGCCGTAACAATACCCATAGGTTTTCCATCATCAATGACAGGTAGATGGTGAAAATTCTTGCGCGTCATCACCATCAGCGCATCAAATGCCAGTGAATTGCTGCTCATGTGTATCGGATCAGCAGTCATGATGGCACTTACCAGAGAGTCAGGTGACAGTCCCTTTGCCAGGCAACGCGATCTAATATCGCGGTCAGTAATGATTCCTGCAAGTTTTCCTGCATCTGTAATAAGCAATGACGAAACGCCTTCTTCAGTCATTTTAACCGCCGCTTCATAAATTGATGAATCATGCTCAATATCGATAATGTCTTCGCTTAATAGCTGACTCAACGGTGTGTTCATAAGCGTAGCGGTCTGTGACGCCTTTTGCTGTGAACTCCTTACTGCATCATTCAATCTTCTATGGGGAGTATCTTTAAGAAATGCGACTACCTCAGGGTGCTTTGCAACGATATCAAACAGCACGCTGCAGGGAACAGAATAAACCAGGGTATCTTCTGTGGTCCTGGCTTCGAAAGTATTACGCCCTTCGTCTACACAGAAAGTGGTACATAATTCACCTTCAGTCAGCATGCCGTAGAGTTCATTGCCTGCGGTATAGAGTGACACTGAACCCTGCCGGATAACAAATAAAGATGAAGGGCTTTCGGTATCTACCGGCAGGGCGTTGCCTCTTCTTATATATCGAATCCCAATTTTACGCACAAGACTATTCAAAGCCTCTTCCGACAGTAAATCAAACGGTGGAACCTCTGCAAGGAAATCACGAATTTCCTGTAACTCTATTTCCATTAATTAGCCCCCCATGGCCCGGAATGTGATATTGGGAATTCTGCATAATACCTTTTCTGGTCTGTTTCCAATGCAATACGTATTAACAATTGATCATCGGCTTTAAGATTACTCAGCTGCCTGAGAGGTGCTATCCAGTGAGAAGAATCTGTAACTCTTTGCATCACCATACCTTGAGTTACTCTATCCGATTGTGCAAGACCCATTGTTACACCGTCGAGATCACGATTTGAATCAATAAAAAAATGCCTGTCATCGGATTTCAAAGTAATCACCAGCCCGTCTTTTTTCAACATACAGGGCTCTTCTGGCATCCTGCAGTCTGACGCGAGTTTTAATTCATGGGCAACAGTGTTTTGCGCCTCAGAAGTCAGCAGTTCCTCTTCTTTAGACGACTGGTAGAAATCAGCGGCGATAAAACCACCAATGAGTAAAAATGGAGCGATGATGGTTGCGGCTTTAATATGGGGTGTCATGGAATAACGCTTTAAGTTTTAAGTTTTAAGTTTTTCATGCTTCATATAGCTGAAGCATAAATGAAAAAGGCTCCCGAATGGGAGCCTTTTAATATCAACCGGGTAAATTAATGTCCGGTTGCAGAGCCTGACCCAATAGGGACACGAATGTCTTCTACCAGATGCTGAATATGCTCTGGGGGTGGTGCTGTCATCTTTGACACAATAATTGCTACGGTAAAGTTGACTACGGCACCTACTGCACCAAAGGCATTTGGTGAAATACCAAAGAACCAGTTAGCTCCCATGTCACCAAGGAAATCGGTGCCTGGGATAAACATGATGCCTTTGTGCTGGAACACATAGAGCATGGTTACACTAATGCCGGAAATCATTCCCCAGATTGCACCTGCACGGTTCATCTTCTTATTGAAGATACCCATCATCAGGGCAGGGAAGATCGATGCAGCGGCGAGACCAAATGCAATGGCCACTGTTCCTGCGGCAAAATCTGGTGGATGCAGTCCGAAGTAACCCGCCATCCCGATAGCGCCTGCCATCGCAATTCGACCTGCCATCAATTCACTTTTCTCTGAGATAGATGGCATAAAGATACCCTTCAGCAGATCATGTGAGATTGATGATGCAATGGCCAGCAACAAACCAGCAGCTGTTGATAGCGCTGCAGCAAGTCCACCGGCAACGACCAGAGCGATTACCCAGTTTGGTAGTTTGGCAATTTCCGGATTGGCAAGTACCATGATGTCACGGTCAACCTTGACCATTTCATTACCTTTCCAGCCAAATGACTCTGCCTTGGCAGCAAACTCTTCGTTTTTGTCATTATAATACTGGATCCTGCCGTCACCGTTTTTATCTTCATACTGCAGCAAACCGGTCGTTTCCCAGTTTTTCATCCACTGCGGACGTGCTTCGTAGCTGAGGTTTCCTTCAGGCGTACCAACTTCGCCTACCTGGATGGTTTCCATCAGGTTCAGACGAGCCATGGCGCCAACAGCTGGAGCAGTCGTATAAAGAATCGCAATAAAGACAAGCGCCCAGCCTGCAGTAGAACGGGCATCTTTTACTTTAGGAACGGTAAAGAAACGCATAATGACATGTGGCAGGCCGGCGGTACCGATCATCAGTGTCAGGGTATAGACAAACATATTCAGTTTGCTGCCCATTACCTGCGTCGTGTACTGCTTAAAGCCAAGGTCAGTGACTACCAGGTCCAGCTTGTCCAGCATAGACATCGAACCATCTACCATATTAGAGCCAAGTCCGATCTGTGGCAATGCCACACCGGTCAAATGCATGGAAATAAATACAGCCGGAACTGTATAGGCAAAAATAAGGATGACGTACTGTGCTATCTGCGTATAGGTGATACCTTTCATGCCACCCATCACAGAATAGATGAAGACGATACCCATACCAATGTATAGGCCGGTGTCATAATCCGTTTCAAGGAAACGTGAAAAGGCAACGCCAATACCTTTCATCTGGCCGATAACATATGTTATCGATGCAAGAATCAGACAGATAACGGCAACCACGCGTGCAGTTCTGGAATAGTAACGTTCTCCAATAAACTCCGGCACTGTGAACTTTCCGAATTTCCGCAAATATGGTGCTAGCAACATGGCCAGCAGTACATAGCCGCCGGTCCAGCCCATCAGGAATACAGATGCGCCATATCCATTGAAGGCGATGAGTCCTGCCATGGAAATAAATGATGCGGCGGACATCCAGTCAGCTGCTGTGGCCATACCGTTTGCAACAGGATGAACACCCTTGCCTGCCACATAAAACTCACCGGTAGTGGCCGCTCTTGCCCAGAAGGCAATGCCGATATACACCGCAAAGGTGAATCCGACAACCGTGTAGGTTAATGTTTGAAGATCCATAATGCCCCCTTAACCTTCTTCTACGTTGAATTTCTTATCGAGCTGATTCATACGCCAGGCGTAGAAGAAGATCAAAAAGACAAACGTGTATATCGAACCCTGTTGTGCAAACCAGAAACCCAGTTTATAACCACCCAGGCTGATGTTATTCAATGGTTCAGCTAGAATGATGCCGAACCCGAATGACACAATGAACCAGACGACAAGACATCCGGCAACCAGGCTTATATTAGCCTTCCAGTACGCCTCTCTATCACTCATAATATTATCCCTCTCTTGGTGCAGATGTTGTAAATACAGTAGTAAAAACTGTATCAAATAATAAAGATTATTTTTTATTAATCCTGTTTTACAGGATCAGCCGATTATAACTACTTATACCCAAATAACAATTGAAAATACGAATGAGTTAGCACCCTGAAATTTTCTGGGTTATGCCATCAGCAGAATCAAGTCGCTGAAAAAGCGCCTTGATATTACGTGCCACGTCTTATTCTACACAGCCACTTGAGACTTAATAATAGCAGGCGTAACCTGCACTCATCGAAAACTATAGTCACGCTTAATTAGTGAATCTGAAAACAACTTTTCACTCATGGCAACGGACAGAAAGCACTACTAAAGCTGGTTCCGACTAGAATGCCATGTGATTCAAGCCTCGAGGAAATCATCAGGGCAATGCAGATTTTTCATGTTTAAACTGGTGAAATCTTGTTTATTCAGAGCGGTAATGAATCAGAAGCGGTTTATCTACTCCAAGGTGCAGTAGAATAACTTCCGGCAACCAGACTGGACCACGAGTTATCACATCAAATAACAATATGGCCCGCTATGCAATAGCTCAGTTAAAACCACCCATTCTACTACCAACAACACCCTCTACCACTACACGGAGTGACTATAATATCCTTGATCATATTGCCTTGATGGACGATGGCAGTGTTATCAAAGTCATCGAGATGAATGCCGATGAAGATGCGGAGTAGGTGTTTAATCTCCTTTCTTCGCCCACTTTTGCCAAATTACCACCAGCGAATGCTAATCAAACGTTAGCGCGTATGGTGAAATAGATGTTAAGGCGAACATGCTCATCATCACAATTCCGCTCCAGCTCATCTCTTTGACTCACTAGGCGCATTTATATCAACGCTGCAGAATTACAGTTATCAACACCAGCAAATAGCTGTAGAAAGCATTTATAGTTCTTATTTGCTATCATAGGCGGATGAACTCCCGCCAAATTACAAAGTATAGATAGTGTAGAGTTCATGGCCGTGGTGACTGACGAAGGCACCACATCTCCTAAAAATCCGAAATAACAGGAGGTCTTTTGATGAAAAGACTTACACATTTGTTTGCAGCAGCAGTGATTGTCAGTGGTCTTACCCTGGTGCCTGTCGCTGATTCAGAAGCATGGTTCAATATGAATGGGCCATGGAATAACGGCTCTGGCTGGGGCGGCGGCCCGTGGAATAGTGGCTATGGTGGTGGCCCCTGGGGCGGCGGCCCGTGGAATAGTGGCTATGGTGGTGGCCCCTGGGGCGGCGGCGCACCATGGAATAGCGGCTGGGGCGGTGGACCTAACTGGGGTGGTGGTGGAATGCCGTGGAACAGCGGTTATGGTGGAAATCGCTACTACGGCGGTGCCCCTTACTACGGTGGCGGTGCTCCTTACTACGGTGGCGACTACGGTGGCGGCGCACCTTATTACGGCGGATACCCGAACTACGGTGGAGATGTACCCGCTCCTGCTCCTGCACCTGAAGATCCTAAATACCCGGCTGTGACGCCTGTAGAGTAATTCCGCCTAAACAGGAACAAAGTAGCAACAAAAAGGGTCGCAAAATGCGGCCCTTTTTTCTGCTTTAGTGATCGCCTTGAAACATTCCGGTCAGCCCTTGAAATCTGAAGGCTTTATTCATTCCAACCAGCTATTAACGACCTCCAGGTCATTTACACTGAGGTTTCCTGCAACAAGTTTAAGCTGCAGGGTGCTGAGCATGAACTGATACTTTGCTTGTATGTAATCTCTCTCCGAACCGTATAGATCACGCACAGCATCCAGCACTTCAACATTTGTATTGACGCCTGCCTGAAAGCCTTCACGCTTCGCTTCAACCGTACTGTTGCCTGCCTTTACCGCACTCTTCAGGGCCTGCAGACGACTGATGCCGCTTTTTAATGCCTGGTAGGCGGACCGTGATTGTCTGTCAACATTACGTCTTATGCCCTCCTGATCTTGCAGCGCCGCCTGGTATAGTGCCCTGGCCTCTTTTGTCCCGGCGACGACACCCCAGCCCTGGATCAGAGGTATGCCAAGCTGCAATCCGACGTCTGTATTTTCAGAAACCCGGCCTGAACCGCTCAGACTTCCATCAGCATCAATATTTGAGTGCCTAGCGACCAGGTCCAGCGTCGGCAGATGACCTGCCTTTATACGGGCAACCTCTCTATCCGCAATTTCAACAGTTCGCTGCGCTGCCAGATAGTCCAGATTATTATTTAGCGAAGTCTCCACCCAGTAATCAAGGTTGTCCGGCGACGGCGGGTCAAGGGGCGGTTTATCTTTCGCAATCACCTTTAACTCGCCGGGTTCTTGTCCGGTAAGTTCTTTTAAAGCAACCAGTGCATCGCGTAGAGAGAAATCAGCTTCAATGACGTTAGTCACTGCCAGACTATATCTAGATTCAGTGGCATAAAGGTTTGTTACCGTACCCAGCCCCACATTCAGACGCTCTTTATCCAGTTCCAGTTGCTCAGCCAGGGCGTTTTTCTCAGCCTCAGAAACCCTGAGATTCTCCTGTGCGACCAGTGCCAGACCATAGACACTAGCAACGCGATAAATTAATTCCTGCGTAGCCGCACTGAGGTCAAAAGCCGCCTTCTCGACATTAATTTTTGCCTGTTGATAGACTTGCCATGCGGGGGCGTCAAATAATGCCTGGCTAAATTCAACTGACCAGCTTTCAATATTGAAATCCGCTTCGCCATCCAGGCCAGGAATATCATCATTGCTGCTATTTTTCTGGTTTCGTCTATTGGTTCCTGCATCCGCACCAAGAAATGGCAGAAGCCCCGCTCTACCGACACCAAGGCGGGCATTTTCAGCATCATAAATATTAATTGCAGCTCTGTATTTCGGGTCCTGTTCGGCCGCCAGCTGATAGGTCGACATAATGTCATCAGACCAGGCATTTAGAGAGGCGAGCATAAGCGCCGGCAACATCATCCTGCAGCCTATAATCCTTCTTTTTTTCATAGTGTTACAACCTGATCAAATTGAGTTTTTCTTAATCTGAAATCAATATATTTCTAGTTCGGGTGATTTTAAAAGCCCGCCCCGGGAATCGCGTACCTGGTAGCGGCTAATCAACACGGTGTAATAGTAAACATTATTTCCATCGAAATGATAGCATCTGATTGCGTGGATATCATAAAGGATAAACCGGGTGAGGCTTCTGCTCATCATAAAAGGGCATTACACCTGGGATCAAAGAATCCAGCCGTTCAATTCTCTTGCCTGAAGACGGATGTGTACTGAGAAAATCAAACGACGAGCCTCCGGATTCCTTATTCATTTTTTGCCAGAGAGTTACTGCTGCATGAGGGTTATAACCCGCCTTTGCTGCCAGCTCCAGGCCAATCTGGTCTGCTTCAGATTCTGCTGTTCGGCTATTTGGTAAAGTGATTGCGACTAATGCAGCAGCTGATGCGCCGGTTGCAATATTTTGGTTATCTGTTGCCACCGCGACTGCAAGAACGCCCAGTGAAGATGCCATGGCAACAGACATCTTCTCAGCAGTATGCTTCGCCAGGGCATGTGCTATTTCATGAGCGAGCACCTGTGCCAGTTCATCATCCGTCGGTTTTATTTTTTCTACCAGACCTGTGTATAAAGCCATCCGGCCACCAGCCATTGACCAGGCATTGACTGTTTTCGGGTCATCGATAACTTTCATGCTCCATTTCCAGTTCCTGGTATCCGGCCGCATAATGAGGGCTTCGTAGATCAGGCGGCCAGTGATTTCGTTTACCCGACCAATTAATGCCTGATCCTTTGATAACTGGCCCTTTTGAGCATACTCATTCATTGTCTGCGCATAGGCTTGTGCAGACTGGGCAATTGCTGACTCCTCTGAGATTATCAACAGCTGGCTGCGGCCGGTCGGGGAAGTAGTACAACCAGCCTGCATAAAAGCCAACAATAAAGGCACGAATAATATTAAAACTCTATTACGGTTTTGCATCATTATTTATCCTGAGTTTTTTCAACCCTGACTGAAATAGTCATTGAGGCACTTTCCTGCTGCCTTGATAACACAGCAATACCCCGATTTGTGTTAGCCCCGGATTGATCTATATTGCCAATCACCATCCATTCTCCAAGCTTCCCGCTAACTGAAGTATTAATATTTGATACCGCAACAGTCGGTTGAGGGTGATAACCGCTAATTTTCAAATTATTATGCTGGCGACTGACTGTGTTCATCTCCAGAAAAACCTCATCACCATTCAGTCGTGGTATAGCATAAAAGCCAGTAACCGCTGGGTAAAACTCCGTATTGCCATAACGATATAGACCTCCTGGTCCTGCGATAGCGCCACGATTCCTGACAGGTATTATCTCGCCAGTTGATATATATGCCTCACGCCCCTCGAGCACCAGCACCTGCTGTGTTATATTTTCTTCAGCTGCACGCGCATGTGATTTCATATTAATCGACAGGTACTGCTTGTCCAGATGCTGATCATCATCTCTACTGCCCACGGCGGCATCACCATTATTGATGGCAATATTACCGGTGCGTCCCTGAACTGACACTGAACCCTGTTGCCCGGTGCGGCTTTGTCCTCGCCGAACACTGATCAGAAGACGGACAGGAGACCTGTCCAGTTTGCCAAGTACGCTACGTATATCTGCCAGTTGGCGTGGCGTTGCAGTGACTACAAGCTGCCCCTGCATACCGGTAACTGAACCCGATGGTTTAACCAGTGGTCTGACTAGTGGAATGACCTCGTTGATTGACCGATAACCGAGAGGTATAACTTCTGTTACCAGTTGCTGTGCACTGGTGACAGGCAATGTGGCAAGGTTGAAGAAAAGCAGCAGGGAAAACCACCTTAAATGCGAAGACACCTCAAGCCCCCTCACTCATCGGGTAATAGTGATTCCATAGCCATCAGGTCATCCATATTTTCACGCCGACGAACGATATGGAAAACTTCCCCATCCACCATCACCTCTGGTGGACGGGGACGGGTATTGTAGTTTGAACTCATACTAAAACCATAGGCACCAGATGATCTGATCGCCAACAGGTCACCTTCCTGCAGTGTTAATTCTCGCTGCCTGGCCAAAGTATCGCCTGTTTCACATACCGGGCCAACGATGTCCCATACTTTTGAATCACCACTTTTACGCGGTACCACAGCGACAACCTCCTGCCAGGCATCATAAAGCGCTGGACGCATCAGGTCATTCATTGCGGCATCGACAATAGCGAAATGGTGGCCCGGTGTTTTTTTCAGATACTCAACGCGTGTCAATAGCACACCGGCATTGCCCGCTATGGCACGCCCTGGCTCGAGAATTAGAGTCAACTCAGACATCTTTCTTTGTTGCAGTCGCTGACGTAGCGCAAAGACATATTCATCTGGCATCGGTGGTGTTTCATCGTGATAGGCAATTCCAAGTCCGCCGCCAATATCGATATGCTTCAGTTTTACTCGTGCTGCTTCCAGCTTCTTTACGAGGTCAAGAACTCTATCCAGTGCTTCCAGTAGCGGGGACATATCAGTTAACTGTGAACCGATATGGCAATCAATACCGACAAGATCAAGCATAGGGTATTCTTTCTGAGCCATTGCGTAGAGCTCATAGGCCTCTTCGACAGGAATACCAAACTTGTTTTCTTTCAGCCCGGTTGAGATGTAGGGATGTGTTTTCGGATCGACATCAGGATTTACACGCAATGAAACGGGTGCACGTATCCCCATCTGCTCGGATATACTGGCAATTCGCTCCAGTTCCTCTGCTGATTCTACATTAAAGCACTTGATACCAGCCTGCAGTCCAGTCCGAATTTCTGCTGTCGTTTTTCCTACACCAGAAAAAACCACTCGCTCCGGGTCGCCGCCAGCGCGGATGACCCGCTCCAGCTCGCCTCCAGAAACAATATCAAAACCAGCGCCCAGCCTTGCCAGCACATTTAGCACGGCAAGGTTTGAATTGGCTTTTACCGCATAACAGACCAGGTGCGGAGTGCCATCTAGTGCATTTTCAAAGGCCTGATAATGCCGACTCAGGGTTGCCCTCGAATAGACATAGGCTGGAGTACCGACATTTTCTGCTATTTCTGCAAGGGGTATGGACTCAGCATGTAATTGCCCGTGCAGATAAGAAAAATGATCCATGTATTTTGCTAATCCTTAGCCTCTGGCTTAACTTCTTTTTCTGTGTTTTCTTGTGTTTTGTCAGCGTCTGCTTCTTCTGCAGGCTCAGCAACTACAGCGGGCGCTGGTTCTTTTTCCAGATACAGAGGGCCTTTTTGCCCACATGCTGATAACAAAAACAGCCCAGCTAGCAAGAATAACCCTGCAAATCGTATTTTCATCAGAAACTCCAGAATAGTAGAATTCGTGTTTAACAACCCGCACTGCTTTGCACGGGGGTGGATTTTGGCGCTAAGTATAACCCGTGAAAGAAAGTTTCAACACTGGAAAAAAGATGACAAAAGATAACAATAACGAGGCTTTCAGAAGAACCCTTGAACAACTGGAAGAGTTGCTTGACGAGAGTGACGCCGATATTGACTATGACACCGTCAGTGACATTCTCACTATCGAGTTTGAAAACGGCAGCAAGATCATCATCAACTATCAAAGTGCCAATGGTCAATTATGGCTGGCTGCGCGCAGCGGCGGTTTTCATTATGACTATGATGGAGAAAGTGATTGCTGGAAAAATGATCGCAGCGGTGCGGATCTGTTTGATGAACTTTCCAGTCTGGCGACAGAACAGGCAGATGAAGAGATAGCCTTAAACCGGAGTTAAGTTTTCAGTTTTCAGTAGGATTATCATTGAATTGAATACCTGATTATTTGTCACTTTGTTTACTATTCTGATACCTGCATGCTTGCAGGCTTACCAGTCGTTAACAGCTCAGAATCATTAAAGACATGAACTACAGGTGAATTGTCTGAATTCGCCCGGCACAATAGTCACTGCTAACGAGTTTAACAATATCAATTGCTCGCCATTTGCTTGCGCACTTTTCTGATAGCTGCCAGCACCTGGTCTGGTGCAGTTCCACCCAGGTGGTCACGCGCACGAACTGAGCCTTCGAGAGTCAACACATTGTATACGTCACCATCTATTTCACCGCTGAACTGCTGCAGACTCTGAAGCGGCATATCGGACAGATCACATCCCGCCTGTTCTGCTGCCTGGACTGCTTTGCCTACAATTTCATGCGCGTCACGAAACGGAATGTCTTTCCGTACCAGGTAATCTGCAAGATCAGTAGCAGTTGAGAAACCACTGCTGGCAGCGCGATACATGGCGCCCGAATTTACTGTCAGTTGAGGAATCATGCCAGCAAAAACACGAACTGCGGCGGTCGCTGTATCCAGGCTATCGAACAGTGGCTCCTTGTCTTCCTGATTATCGCGATTATAGGCCAATGGCTGGCCTTTCATAATCATAAAGAGCGCCATTAAATTGCCAATCACGCGTCCGCTTTTACCTCGTGTAAGCTCAGCTACGTCGGGATTTTTCTTTTGCGGCATAATAGACGAACCCGTGCAGTAGGTATCGCTGATATCAATAAAAGAAAATTGTGCAGATGACCAGATGATGAGCTCTTCAGACATGCGGGAGAGGTGAATCATGATAATGGCAGCCGACGACATAAACTCCATAGCAAAATCACGATCAGAAACAGCATCAAGTGAATTTGCTGCAGGCGCGTCGAAACCAAGCAACTCAGCAGTGTAGTTACGATCAACAGGAAATGTTGTTCCTGCCAACGCGGCCGCACCAAGCGGCATTATGTTCATTCGATCACGGCAATCCGACAGGCGACCCAGATCACGCCTGAGCATTTCTACCCATGCCATCATGTGATGGCCAAATGTAACTGGCTGGGCCACCTGAAGATGTGTAAAGCCGGGCATGATGGTATCGTATTCTGCCTCAGCAAGATCGAGTAGAGACAGTATCAGAGTCTTTAGCTCTGCACTCAGCCTGTCCACCCCCTGTCGCAGATAAAGGCGTATATCAGTAGCCACCTGGTCGTTACGAGAACGCCCGGTATGCAACTTCTTTCCGACATCACCAATGCTTTCTGTCAGGCGCGCCTCAATATTCATATGTACGTCTTCAAGAGTGCGGGACCAGCTAAAATCTCCTCGTAGAATATCGTCATGTATCTGATCGAGGCCAGTGATAATGGCGTCACTCTCGGATGCAGTCAGCACACCGACCCTGGCCAGCATTCTGGCATGTGCCTTGGATCCCTGTATATCGACATCATACAAACGCTGGTCAAAAGATACTGATTCTGTATATTCCTCAACCAGCTGATCTGTTGCCGCTGTAAAGCGACCCTTCCAGGGTTTTTCTTGTTTACCTGTCATTTCTATCCGTTTCCTCTGAAGATCACCGGATTATAACGGCACAGAGAGCATCATTAAATCCATCAGACCGTTCATCATGATATATCAACCGCTAGTCTGGCATATCTGGCTGCCCCCATTTAACTGACTAGATTTAAGGTGAGCATTAACCTTGATCTGGTCTGTTCCCCTCATCAAGCTATACCCCAAATCTATAACAGACCAGACCCTACCCCCTTTACAAGGGGGTTTTTTAATAATAAATAACCAGTGATTTGGATATACCACATGAATATACAGAACCCGGGGGCTAATCACACGTCAACGGTCAATTACAATAAAGAATAAATAGAAAGAAACTGGATTGTTCAGGTAAAAATACGTGTTGATGAACAGAATAAAGATTAATTATTTCGATTGTTTACTTGCAAAACGGTGTAAACAATGACAAAAAAAGAGACAGCAATGACTGTTTTTCCAGTAATATACCAATATACGAAAGACAAACCTGTCATAAGACCATTCGTCTGCCCGATTCACCCTGTGATCAGCAAGTTTTTTATACCAGTGCCTCCTGTGGTAATATCGTCACCGTTAGTAAATAGCACTAACATCCTGGTCCAGCAACCCTCATCTGATACACCCCCGACTACTGGACTAGAAGATTCAGACCCCTTGTTTTCAAGGGGTTTTTTTTATCGCTACTGCTATCATGTTCATTGCCACACCTGAAGTCGATCTTTATGGTCGAGACACTCGAATGAGCAAGAAACAAGCTAAAGCGACAGAGACAATAACGCCTCCTGACTACACAACTTCTGTAACGGGTATCCTGTTGCTCGCAGCATTACTGACCAGCCTGGTCATAACTGCGGCTCGGTACAACACATGGAACAGCAGTATTATCCCTGACTTCAGTGCGCTGCTGGCTGCGAGCATTCTGATTGCAGTATCAGATGCACTGGTACTAAAACTTTTCAATCCAATCCTTAAATCGCGGCCACTCATCATCAACCTGATCGCTGCTTATTTGCTGCTAATGTCAACCACATTTATTATTGGCTATGGCCTTTATAACCTTGTTGTTGACAATTGGTCATTTAAGATATCAGGCGACTGGGCAAAGATTTCACCAATGCAGGTTTTCATTATTGCCAGCATAAGCTATTTTATAGTGTTAATGGTTCTATTACAGAAATCAAAAACCAGCGCCATCAGAAAATCATTTCAGACCGCCAATCTACAGGCCCTGCAGTCACGTATACGGCCACATTTTATGTTTAACAGCATGAATAGCATTGCCGGGCTAATAAGAAACAATCCTGAGATGGCCGAGCATGCATTGCAGGACCTGGCTGACCTGATTCGTGTACTGATGGCCGATGTTCGTAATCTGGTCCCGTTGGTAGCCGAAATAGAAACATCAAAACAGTATCTGAAAATTGAAAAACTCCGCCTCGGTGACAGGCTCAGCGTACAATGGCATTTAAAACATATACCAGAAAATTGTTTCGTGCCATCGTTGATTCTGCAGCCACTGCTGGAAAATGCTGTTTATCACGGTATTGAGCCCAGTTTTGGCGGTGGCGTTATTGATATAGACATGCGAGCTGACAAAGACACGGTAAAGGTC
>JARFQI010000136.1 GCA_029287855.1 Arenicellales bacterium
TCTGTCCTTAATATCATTCAAATGATAACAGGATAACACTATGAATAAAGAGATGGAAAAAGTACAAAAAGTTGGCAATACCCTCGTTGATGTTTTTCATTTCCTTGCATTATTTATAATCGGCGGAACCGTAGTCTGGTCAGCAATCTACGAATATATGGGGATGATGGAGAAAGGGTATGCAGCGCTTAAAGATATCCTGTTGCTTTTTATCTACCTTGAACTGGGGGCAATGATTGGCATTTACTTCAAAACTCACAGATTGCCAGTACAATTCCTGATCTTTATCGCAATCACCGCTCTTTCCCGTCACCTTGTTATTGATGTGCAAAAGGTATCGGATCCTTTCCATCTTTATTTGCTACTGGTTATTTCAGGCGCAATATTAATTCTCAGTATTGCTCTTTTGGTGCTTACATTTACCGCAAAGAAATACGGCCGGCCTGAAGATGATATTCACAATGTGTAACTCGTGTTATCCCTTGTTATAGGAACATGGTACCGGAGACAAATACTCTGCAACGAAAATAAAGATAACTAAAGAATCAAGAATCCAGGAACAATTATTATGAAAATATGGGTAGATGCCGATGCCTGCCCGGTGGTTATCAAGGAAATTCTGTTCAGAGCATCAGAGCGTACCGGTATACATGTGACGCTTGTGGCAAACCACTCCCTGCAAATCCCACAACTGAAAACTATTTCATTTCTCCAGGTGTCTTCCGGTTTTGATGTTGCCGATAATGAGATAGTAAAAAGGATTGAGGCCGGGGACCTGGTGATCACCAGCGATATCCCGCTGGCAGCTGAGGTAATAGAAAAAGGTGCCCATGCACTGAGTCCCCGCGGCGAACTGCATACTGTTGATAATATTCGGTCACGTCTCAACATGCGTGATTTTATGGATACTTTGCGGGCGACTGGAGTCAACACCGGTGGGCCGCCGGCATTGAGTAAAAGTGATCGACAGGCCTTTGCCAATCAGCTGGATAAGCTTTTGGCCAGAAATATGTGAGCAAGATTTAGAGGCAATAAAAACCTATATTATTCAATAATATATAATCTTAACTTCAAGTAATATCGAGGCTATCAGCTTCAATTTCCTTTACCCAGTACAGCGTCGCACCTGCCACTGCTGCCGGCATAACAAGCAGATTTAATATTGGCACGAATGAGCAAAGCGTAGCGGTACCGCCGAAACCCATACTGGTCAAGCGTCGTTTACGCAGGCTTTTACGTACCTGTTTGAAGCGGATGCCATTGTTATCCATTGGATAATCAGCGTATTCCAGTGACAGCATCCAGGCCATGAAGTAGGCCCAGAGAAAAGGTGCTGCAAGATTAATAACGGGAATCACGAACAGGATAAGCAATGGTATTGCCCACACTAAAAAATAACTGATCTTGCCTATTTCATTGAGCAGGGCAGGAGCGATTTCCTTAATGAAACTGCCACTGTCAAAAGGTTTATAGGCGTCACCCTTAAGGTGGGCTTCAACACGCTCAGCGAGGAAGCCATTGAACGGTGCGCCAATAAGGTTGGCAATAATAGTAAAGGTAAAATACCAGATCAGCATGAAACTGAAAGCGAGCAGGGGCCACAGGATATATCTCAGGCCACTGGCCCACCAGCTGTCGCCGGACGGCAGGAATCGCTCCATTACTATCTCGAAATAACCGATACCAACAGCTGCTAACGCGATGAAAACAATTAGCGTGATAAGAATCGGCCATAACGTGAATGACCGTATACCTGGTTTCCAGATCAGTGACAGGCCCCTGGTAAAATAACCTGTGCCGGTAAATATATTGCCTTTCATCATATTAATAGTTTCTAGTATCTTAGCTAACTGTGGATTATAGCTTGCCTGCAGCAAGAAGTGCGCTGCCATAAGCTGCCTCGGTTTGTCTCGCTGGCACGAAAGGCCGGCCAACTATCCGTTCTCGCATGCGAGTCCATACTGTGTTGGCAGAACCCCCGCCGCAGGATCTAACAGAAAGTACTTTGTCGCCACCCAGCTCCTCGAGCAAATCATATCCATGTTTTTCAATCTGAGCGATACCTTCGAAGATGGCCTGCAGATAAATCGCCCTGTCGTCGGGGATCGGCTGCATTACAGGAACTTTCTCCGGATCAGGGTGGGGGAACCGCTCACCTTTAGATGGCAGGGGATAATAGTCCAGACCGGTGCTGGTATCAGGGTTAATATTCTCCGTCAGGCTAACAAGCTCATCCAGGGTAAAATTCTCTTTCAGCACGGCTCCGCCTGAGTTCGATGCTCCACCTGCGAGCCAACGATGCTGATCCAGGCGGTGGCTGTAAATTCCGTGTGCATTTGAAATAATCGGTTTGCGGGTACACAGCTTGAGCACCAGCGTGGAGCCGAGTGATGTGACAGCTTCCCCCGGAATCCTGGCCCCGCTGGCAAGAAAGGCGGCGATACTGTCTGTGGTTCCTGCATGCAGCCGGGTGCTCTCTGGCAGGCCGGTTTGACGGGCAATTTGGGGCGAGATTACGGCAATCCTTTGCCCTGGAGGCAACACCTCCGGTAATTGCCTGCTACCCATATTTATTGCAGTCAACCAATCCGGCCATTCAAGCTGTTCGACATCAAATCCGAGCTTCAGCGCATTGTTCCAGTCACTAATACCGGGTTTTCCAGTAAATTTTGCCTGTATCCAGTCTGCCTGCTGCTGGATTAAATACTCTCCTGACGGTGCATAATTCTGATATAAAAAAACTGCTTTTACCAATGCGCTGCTGCGGTTGCAGGCGATTACCTGCGGTGCCGACGAACATATACTATCAAGCAGATCTGCTGAGCGAATATCGTTATACATCAGCGCCGGGCTGATCGGTTGATTTCTTGTATCAGTGAGTAACGTCGTCCCGGAAGTTCCATCAATCGCTATTGCCTGCAATCCCGAACAATCATGTAACAGAGTAATTTTCTGCAGGCAATCAAGCACTGCATGCCACCAGTCTTCTGGCTGCTGGCATAGCATATCGTGATGATTTCTACTGGCTGGTAATGTTGAGCTGGCGGAAGCCAGAATCCGGCTATCCCCGCTTATCAATATAGCCCTGACACCAGAAGTTCCAATATCGATACCAAGATAGCTCTCTGTCACAGGTAAAAAACTCGAATTCAGTCGCTGAATTGTGGATCAGAGGGTATGGTTCCCTGCCAGTCTGGTTTAGAATACTCCGCGGTAACTGTGGTATAAATGCCGCCTCGTACATAGAATCGAGCACATAACCTCATGTAGCGAGGAGAAGTGGCTGCCACCAGGTCGTCAAGGATGGCATTGGTAACAGCTTCATGAAAGGCACCTTCATCACGATATGACCAGATGTAGAGTTTCAGTGCCTTTAGTTCAACGCAGAATTGGTCCGGGATATAGTCCAGATACAGCGTCGCAAAATCTGGCTGCCCGGTCTTCGGGCACAGACAGGTGAATTCAGGCATTCGTATGCTGATGGTATAATCACGATCGGGGTTGGGGTTATCAAATACGTCAAGTTCTTTACTTGGATTGGTAGACATAAAAGGGTTTCCAGCAATTAAAACATTAATAACAGGCTCTAATTTTAGCCGATTTGCACTGGCACATGGAAAGGAATGCGATTAAAGAAGATTAAACTCGCAGGCTTCAAGTCCTTCGTTGATCCAACATCTGTTGAATTTCCACACCAACTGACCGGAGTCGTTGGCCCTAACGGTTGTGGTAAATCAAACATTATCGATGCCGTACGTTGGGTAATGGGCGAATCGTCTGCCAAACATCTGCGTGGCGAAAGCATGGAAGATGTTATCTTTAGTGGCTCCCAGGCCCGTAAACCCGTCGGCAAAGCCTTTGTCGAACTGATATTTGATAACACCGTAGGAAAGAAAGCACCCGGTGATTATGCCCGCTATTCAGAAATTTCAGTGCGAAGAGAAATAAGCCGTGACGGTCGGGCTGACTATTTCCTAAATCGAACACGCTGCCGCAAGAAAGACATTACCGGTATTTTTCTCGGCACCGGGCTTGGGCCAAGAGCCTATTCAATCATTGAGCAGGGCATGGTTACCCGTATCATTGAGTCGAAACCGGAAGATCTACGTGTATTTGTCGAAGAGGCAGCCGGCATTTCACGCTACAAGGAGCGCCGGCGCGAAACAGAGAACCGTATTCGTCATACCCGTGAAAACCTTTCCCGTGTTGATGACATACGTTCGGAGCTGGAGACGCAACTGGCACGCCTCAAACGACAGGCCGCTGCAGCCCGCCGATTTAAAGAGCATAAGAAGGATGAGCGTCAGTTGCAGGGCGAATTGCTTTCCCTGCGCTGGAAAGGCCTTACAGAACAAATTGAGCGAGAAGAAGTTGAGCTTGGCAAAAGGCAAACCGAGCTTGACCGACAACTTGCAAAACAGCGTGGAACGGAAGCCGAGATTGAGAAAAAGCGCCAGCAATTGCATGATTTAAATGAATCACTGAATGATGCACAGGGAAAGTATTACCAGACCGGTGCTGAAGTGACACGGCTGGAGCAATCTATCCAGCATGCGCGTGATACCTACCAGGAAAAACTTCGCGAAAAAACACAATTAGCTGCAGGCGTTGAAGAGGCACAAAATAACTTACGCTCAGACAGTGAACAGGAACAGGCGCTGGCAGTAAAACTGCAACAGACTGAATCCACCCATGCAGAAATTCTGGAAAAGAGTGAGCGCACCGCTATCAGTCTTGCTGAGGCGGAAACTGCCATGAGCGACTGGCAGCAGCGTTGGGAAACATTTTCTACCCAGTCTGCTCATCCGGCACGAGAAAAGGAAGTCCAAAATGCGCGTATCAAACAGATCAACAACCAGTTGCAGCAGTTACAGCAGCGCCGCAGCCGACTCGATGATGAAAAGAAACGACTATCTGTCAATGTGGAGCAGGACAGCACTACCGAACTGCGACAGCAACTGGAAAAACGTCTGTCTTATTGCAATGACCTAAGTGAGTCCATAAACAGGCTGGATACAGAAATCACACACGTTCGTCAGCAAATTGAAGAAGTTAGTGATGCTCTTAATGAAGCAAAAGTTAAGCAGCAGCACAGCACATCTCGACTGGAAACCCTGCGTGAACTGCAGGATGCAGCACTTGGTAGAAATGATCAGTCCCTGCCACAATGGCTGCAGCAGGCAGGAATTGCCGATAGCAAACGGGTTGCGGATGCTATACAGGTAGAAGATGGCTGGGAAACAGCGGTAGATAGAGTGCTCGGAAGTGCTGTAAAGGGTGTATGCCTGGGAGGCCAAAGCTTACCAGTTAATAAACTCGATAGCTTAGTTGGAAAAGGCGCTACTTTTTTTGAACAGAAATCAGCCGCTCAACAGTCGGACAGAAGCTTATTGGCTTCGCGTGTTATATCGGACGACGTGGATCTGAATGCTCGGCTGGCGAATATATTTATTGCTGAAGATGTTGAGGGCGCTGTAGCAATGCGCACTGGTTTATCTTCTGAATCAGTTATAGTAACGCGCGACGGTACCCTGGTGGGACAGAACTGGTTATCATTGACCGGGGGCGAAGAAGATGAGGCCGGTGTCATGGCACGTCAGGCCGAGATTGAGCAACTGACAGCACAACAGGACGCTTCCAGATCTGAAATAGAAGAACTCGCGGCTCGCTTTAATATAATGCAAAAACAATTATCAGAAAAAGATGCAATGCGTCGCGACAGCCGTGAAAAATTAAATCGCGATACTGCAAAAAATAACCACGATAATGCACAGCTGCATCGTCTCGAAGCACAACTAGATCAGATTCGCAGGCGTCTGGCCCAGGTAGATAATGAGCTGAATGAAATTGATGAACAGGTTGTGCATAATCAATCTGAATTGACCACTTCAGACAGTTTGTTACAGGATGCAAGTCGTAATGCAGATGAAATTGAGCGCCAGAGAGAAGAATTTCTCTCAGCGAGAAATCAATTGCAGAGTACTCTCGACAAAGAACGTCAGAGTGCTCGTAGTTCGAATGAAGCACTGCATCACTTGCAACTTGAGCGCCAGGAGTGGGATGTCAGTCGACGTTCTCTGCAGGAAAGTGTAAGACGCAGCCAGCAGCAGATTGAACAGCTAAAACAACGTGAAAGTGATATTGATAAATTACTTGCCGACGGCGATATGCCTGAGCGTGAGATGCAGGAAAAACTCGTTGAGTTGCTGCAGGTCAAAGTGGATGAGGAAGCAATTCTGAAGCAGCATCGTGATCAGACCAACGAGCTGGATCAGGAAACTCGTGAACTAGCCTTACAGCGACAGAACGAAGATCGCGCCTGCCAGGCTTTGAGAGAAGCACTGGAACAGGAAAAAATGAAACGCCAGGAACAGTATGTGCGTCGTCAGACACTGGAAGAGCAGCTCAATGCACTGGAGCAGGATGTAGAAGAGATAATTGCGAATTTGCCGGATGATGCCGATTACGCGGTATGGGAAGAAAAGCTTGAGAATGTCAGTCGTAAAATCCTTCGACTTGGCGCAGTCAACCTGATGGCTATTGAAGAGTACGAAGAACAGTCAGAACGCAAGGACTATCTCGACAAACAACATGCAGATTTATCAGAAGCACTTTCAACTCTTGAAGGTGTTATGGGTAAGATCGACAGGGAAACGAGAACTCGTTTCAAAGAAACCTTTGACCTGATTAATGACGGATTTCAACGTTTTTTCCCTAAACTATTCGGCGGCGGACATGCCTATCTTGAATTGACGGGCGATGATCTGCTTGACGCCGGTGTCGCAGTAATGGCTCGACCTCCAGGGAAAAGGAACAGCACCATCAATCTGTTGTCCGGAGGTGAAAAAGCGCTGACTGCTGTGGCTATGCTGTTTGCAATTTTTGAACTTAACCCGGCGCCATTTTGTCTTCTGGATGAGGTGGATGCGCCGCTGGATGAAGCTAATGTATCGCGTTATTGTGAAACTCTAAAATCTATGGCAGATCATACTCAACTTATTTTTATTACTCATAGTAAAGTAACAATGGAATCGGCAGGAACCTTGATAGGCGTCACTATGGCCGAAGCTGGTGTATCCCGTATTGTTAGTGTAAATCTTCATGACGCAGAAATGCTGGTGGGTGCCTGATGGAATTGCGCACAGCTCTGTTTATTATTGGAATGGTAGTAATTGTCTTTATCGCATTTATTTCTTTCCACCGGTCTCAGCAAAAGCCATATAAATTACCCAGGAATATACATAAGTATGGCCGAAGTAGCGGTGATGAAGTGGATCCGTTGTTTGAGCCGAGAAAGGGACCGGAATCGTCTGCCAGGCCTGTATTGAAAGAGAAAAAAGAGCCAGTGATACAGGATGCGGATGATATAAAGCGACCAGAAACAGTAAATATTACACCGGCTCCACTAGTCATAGATGAACAGAATGACGAAGCAGGGATTATGGAGCTTGATTTGCAGCCATCAGAAAAGGCTATAGATAACGGTCCGCAGAAAGAGATTGAATATGTTGCCCTGATTCGCGGAGCTGACCCGATTACCAGGGACCAGGCATTGGGTGTTTATCGCCAGCACGAATACACCATGGAAAAACGCAACGGCATTTTTGGTTTCAATATTCATAACGGCCTGTGGAGAAACCTTGAACATGAAGACCAGACATCAGAATACAGGGACATTTGTCTGACCATACAGCTAGCAGATTATAACGGCCCGGTATCCGAGTCTGAACTTCATCGGTTTTCACAGATGAGCCTGGAAGTTGCTGAAGAACTGGCCAGGCCGATAATCTTTTCCATGGATTTTGATGAAGCACTGGCAGAAGCAGTGGATCTTGACAGATTCAGAAAAGAGCTTGATGTTATCCCTGTAGTCAGTATTGTTGCTCGAAGTGAACATGGCCTGACAATGACAGCAATACATCGTGAGTCTGAAAAACTGGGCCTGGCCTATGGTGAAGACCACATATACCATCGTATTCGTAAAAATGCTGATAATCAGACAGATGTTTTGTTTAGCATGGCGAATATGTTCAAGCCCGGCGATTTACCCAAACATGATGTTGATCTGCATACCAGTGGTCTAACATTTTTTATGCGGCTTTCAACAGTATCAAAACCTGTTGATGTCTATAAAGACATGATTGAAACAGCAACAACGATGGCAAAACGGCTTAATTGTATTCTTGTCGATCAGGAAACCCGTCCTGTCACTGAAAGTATGACCATGAGCCAGACAAAGTCGATAATGAAAATGACCAGTCGCATGGAATCACGCAGCATCCCGGCAGGCAGTGACCTGGCAAAGCGGCTTTTCTGAGATAGAGGTGTCCCTCAGGGTCAACGAATCCAGGTGAATATTGCTGAGCAGATCAAACAACTACGGCATCAGCTAAGAGAATATAACCATCACTATTATGTGCTGGATAATCCGCTAGTTCCCGATGCCGAATATGATCGTTTATTTCGCCAGCTGCTGAAGCTTGAACAGGAGCACCCGGAATACCTTAGCGCAGATTCGCCAACACAACGTGTTGGTGACAAGCCACTTTCTCACTTTGAATCAGTCAGACATGAGATTCCCATGCTATCCCTGGCAAATGCCATGGATAATGAGGAAGCCAGGGCTTTTGACAGAAGGCTCAGGCAAAAGCTTGAACCTGCTGACGATAGCAATCAATTCAACATTGAATACAACGTCGAACCCAAGCTTGATGGCCTGGCGATCAGCCTGCTATATGAAGAGGGCGTGCTCGTACGAGCTGCGACTCGAGGCGATGGTGAAACCGGAGAGGACGTTACACAAAATGTCCGCACTATAGATAGTATTCCGTTGCGCCTGTTAAGCGAAAAACCACCTGTGATACTTGAAGTGCGTGGTGAAGTATTTATGCCAAAATCCGGGTTCGAACAACTTAATAATCTGCAACTGCAGCAGGGCAAGAAGCCATTTGCTAATCCTCGCAATGCGGCGGCAGGGAGCTTGCGCCAGCTTGATCCGGCAGTAACCGCTTCCAGGCCGCTGGATATGTTTTGCTATGCGATAGGGAGAGTAGAAGGACTGGAGCTGCCAATGACCCAGTCAGACAGGCTGGCGTTACTAAAAAGCATCGGTCTTAAAGTATGCCCCGAAATCGATGTCGTACTAGGCATCGATGCCTGCCTTGCATATAAAGATAATATCGGAGGCAGGCGAAATAGCCTGCCGTATGAAATTGACGGTGTTGTGTATAAGGTCAATTCGATTACACAGCAGGAAATTCTTGGCTTTGTTTCACGTGCACCACGCTGGGCAATTGCGCATAAATTTCCAGCTCAGGAAGAGATGACAGTTCTCGAGGCCATTGACGTACAGGTTGGCCGTACCGGGGCACTGACGCCGGTCGCCAGGCTGAAACCCGTATTTGTCGGTGGCGTGACGGTCAATAATGCCAGCCTCCATAATGCGGCTGAAATTAAACGTCTCGATGTCCGGGTCGGTGATACCGTAATTGTTCACAGGGCAGGGGATGTCATTCCAAAAGTGACCGGCGTTGTGCTGGAAAGAAGACCACAGAGTGCAGTGCCATATGATTTTCCGGAAAATTGTCCTGTATGCGGCTCGGATGTTGTGATTGATGAAGGTGGTGTCATAGCACGTTGTTGCGGTGGCCTGTTTTGCGATGCCCAGCGCAAGCAGAGTATCAAGCATTTCGTTTCACGAAATGCGATGGATATTGACGGCCTTGGTGATAAGGTGGTTGAACTTCTTGTAGATACCGGTTTGATTCACGATGTCGGTGATATCTATCGACTCCAGTACGATGATTTGTTGAAACTGGACAGGATGGCAGAAAAATCGGCCAGTAAGCTGATCGGAGCTATCAATCATAGCAAAGAAACAACACTAGCTCGCTTTCTTTATGCGCTTGGAATACCGCAGGTAGGTGAGACAACTGCCAGAATACTGGCGAACCATTTCACAAGCCTTGATGCCATCCAGGCAGCATCATCAGAAGAGCTACAGTTACTTGAAGATGTCGGGCCAGTTGTTGCCAATGATGTTCAGGTTTTTTTCCGCCAGACTCATAACCAGGAAGTGATTGATAAATTAATCAATGCCGGTGTCCACTGGCCAGCTATTGAAAGGGCGCCAGAGCAACATTCAGAACTACAGGGAAAAGTCTTTGTTATTACAGGCACACTGTCTGAAATGTCACGAAATGATGCTAAATCTGCGTTGCTGGCCCTCGGTGCGAAGGTAAGCGGCAGTGTATCTGCCAAAACTGATATTGTTGTTGTCGGAGAAAATCCTGGTTCCAAGGCAGATAAGGCCACCAGTCTCGGATTAGAGATCATTGACGAAGCACAGTTGAAGCAGATTCTGAAGTTAGCAACTGACAATGTATAATAGCTAACACTCAGAATGGGGAAGATAGAGAAACATGACTGAATCATCCGATAAATCAATACGAAAGGGTATCTATATCTTACCCAACCTGCTGACGACAGGAGCACTTTTTGCAGGATTTTCCGCTATCGTGCAGTCAACCAAGGGTAATTATGAGTTAGCTGCAATCCTGATTTTTGTTGCCATGGTGCTTGATGGTCTGGATGGTAGAGTAGCTCGAATGACCAATACCACCAGTGAATTTGGTATACAGTACGACAGCTTGTCAGATATGGTCTCATTCGGTCTGGCCCCAGCACTGGTTCTTTATGAATGGTCATTGCACTCAATGGGTAAGATCGGTTGGCTGGTTGCTTTCGTCTACGCTGTTGCGACTGCGCTCAGGCTGGCACGCTTTAACACCCATGCAGCAGATGAAAAATACTACTTCCAGGGTCTGCCCAGCCCTTCTGCTGCTGGTATTCTGGCAGCGTTCATCTGGGTAGTAAATGATTATGGTATACCGGGTACGGACTTTCGAGTAGTAACACTATTTCTCACTCTAATTGTTGGCATTCTGATGGTAAGTAACGTTCCTTTTCGCAGTTTTAAGGATTTTGATCTCAAGAGCCACGTTCCCTTCGTTGTTCTTCTTGGGATAGTCATCGCTCTTGTCGTGATAGTTTACGATCCTCCAAGGGTGTTGCTAACGGGTTTTACTATCTACATCCTCTCCGGGCCGGTTTCTGCGCTGATGCATAGAAAAAAGAAGAAAGAGATTGACGATACGAATGATGAAATTGAAGATAATAATGATTAAAAAGCCTGATTGATCTTAGGATATTATCTTCAAGTAACTTGAAAGTAATCTAAGTAAAATCATGGTGTGATTTCAATCTTTAATTAAGAACAGGAATTCTTATGTAAACTGCAGTAAATGTCCTATTCATTTAGGCATTAGGCTAGGCTTATAACTGATTAGGTCGAATGCGATATTGACCCTTTTGCCGTGGCGGTTCGACCGCTTAATACAACTTATAAGTTAAATCTTTTTTACGGTTTTTTACTGTAGAATCTTTCCGTGGCCACCCACCTGGCTGACTACCACAGCAATCAATTTCATTAGAGAGTGTACATATACACAGTGTCTTTCGGAAAGCATTGTTAATTGGCGTATTACCGGCCCTGTATCTTTTCAACAACGCGTCCATCACAGACTACCAGGTTTCGACCCGCTGCCTTGGCTTTATACAGAGAAGCATCTGCCCGCTTCAATAGCGTATCAAGGTCTACATTGCCAACAGCAACACCAAAGCTGGCCTGGATGGTAAAGTCTTTGTTATTGTACGAAATCGGTGTCCGAGCAACAGCCTGGCGCAATGTCTCCGCAATCTGTGCGGCACCATCAGTCAATGAAGTCGTCAGCAAAATACCAAATTCCTCACCACCGATCCGTGCACAGAGGTCCGATTTGCGCATCCCTTTCCTCAGAATATGCCCAACTTGGGTTATCGCTGCGTCACCCGCTGCATGGCCATATTTATCGTTGATTTTCTTAAAGTGATCTATATCCATGATTATTACAGACACTACTTCATTATTCCGCTGACAGTAATCAACTAACATCTTTCCTTTTTCATAAAATGCTCGGCGATTATTCAAGCCGGATAATTCGTCCTTCAACGACAGCGCCTCTGCGGCCTCTCTCGCCTCTTTGAGGTCGTGATTCATCAGAATACTCTGATTTAATTTTAGTGAAAGAATTTTTCCCGAGCGAATGATGGAGATATAAAAGACAATCGTACCTATCGCTAATCCCACCGGCAACAAGCTGCCTTGTATAAGAAACCAGCAAGTTATTGGTAACAAAAGGCACAGGATCGTCAACAGCCCGATGGTGCGATTTGCAGAGTAGACAAAAATAGCACCTCCTGATATTCCCATCAGAAAATAATAGATCACTAATTGATGCAGTTGAGAGTCCAGGGGTATGATATACACCGCACCCACACCCCAGCTAATCGATAACAGAAGCAGTGTCACAACATATGGCATTCCCCAGGCTAATATATCCACACCCTGTGGCTTCATCCTGTTAAACAGCGTGAACAAGGTCAACCGAATCAGGGCGGTGCAAGTAAGAATAAAAGCCCAACTGATCAATACTTCCTTTTGCTGTACAGACCATAGAATTGCCGAAAGCAATGCACAACTAAGCAGACTGACAAAAATATCCGGGTAAGATTGACGATAAATAAGCTGTAGCATTTCTGCTTGTATTCGATCATCAACAGGTGGAGAATTTTTCTTAACTTTCATGAAATTTATTAGCCTTCTCTTTTTCTACCTAACTCGAATAAGTGCTGTCAGAACTTGGGAAACAAGTACAAAGAAGCGGAATACTTTCTCGAAATATTGTTTTCGTTGAGTAAAGCCTGAGCACCGTTCCTTTTTAACTTTTCCTTGACACGGTAATCTGACATTCGGATTCCACACACCTTGCAGCGTGTATCAGTATTAGAATTCAGTACATCCCATTTGCTAAAGTAATGCTCATGCTCGCGATAAAACGCATACATTACTTTTGAATAGAATAATCTTATCGTTTTATCAATAAACTCAATAAATTCGCTTTGTCCTTTTGATTTACAACTAAACATGATTTTTCTCTTGATAAATATCGGAAATATTCATTATTTTGAAGAATTTCTTCATCTACCTTAAAAAGTAGCAGGAAAATACCATACATCAAGGAAAAATGACCATTAATCGAGAATAATTCACCATTCATCGACATTTTTAAGTCGTTAATAGCGAGGTAATAGTGATTCGAGAATACTGATTAATGATACAAGTCAGTTAAAACTCATAAAGAAATCCGAATCAG
>JARFQI010000176.1 GCA_029287855.1 Arenicellales bacterium
CCCTATTACTTGTACCCCTATTACACACGCACGGGCGGTGGATTCTGAGCCGTCCTGTCTGTATGATAATTTCCTTCATGGGCTCTCTCATTGCCATGTGGAATGGTATGTAATGTTAATTATCGAGGAGATTGAAATGGCGGGATTCATGGATATGTTGGGATCGATTATGCAGCAGGGTATGTCTCAATCGAGCAATTCACGAATGGGCAATACACTGGGTGCAGGTGGTGACGGCTCACTCGAGGACCTGATAGGCAGTCTCGGTCAAATAATGGGTGGCGGTCAGTCAGGGCAGTCCACCCAGGCAGGAGCCGGTGGAATTGGTGGCATGCTTGGTGAAGTGCTGGGCAGCCTAGGCAACAACAAGGCTGCCGCAGGAGGACTTGGCGCACTCGCTGGAGCTCTGCTTGGCGGTGGATCCGGTGCCGCCAAAGGTGCTGTAGGCGGAGGTGGGCTGGCCATGCTGGCATCACTGGCTATGTCCGCTTTGAGCAAGAGCGGGCAGCCGCCCGCCCAGCCGTCCCGCGCACTGTTCGAACCGCAGACTGCCCAGGAGCAGCAGGCTCTTGAAGACGATGCCGAAATAATCGTCAGGGCCATGATCAATGCCGCCAAGGCCGATGGCGCCATTGGAGAGGCAGAGATCGAAAGAATCGTTGGTAAGCTGGGGGAAGACGGCCTGAGCCGTGAAGAGAAGGAGTTTTTCGTGAGCGAGGCCAACAAGCCGATGGATCTGAATAGGGTTGTCGCATCTGCTGGTGGAAATCCGGAGATGGCTACGCAGATCTACGCTGCTTCCATGCTGGCAATAGAGGTCGACACAGCGGCAGAGCAGCAGTACATGCAACAACTGGCCCGTGGGCTAGGCCTACATCCCCAGGTGGTGGCCTATATCGATAAGACAATGGGAGTGAATGTATAATGATTCCCAATTAATCATCTGGAACTATGACCATGGATAGTCTTACCTAAAGCGAACTTGTATAAACTGTTTTGAAAAAACCTGTGTGTTGTATGCAAGTCATAGCTCATGGAGTGATCACTCAACTAATCGACAGGTTGAGCCGACAGCGGAAAGCAGCCATTTCTCAAATATAAATAAGTCATATCGGACTAAACGAAAGGCCAGTTTGCGACTCTAATATGGTTTAAGTAGCTGCAATGCTCAGGAATGTTTCTAAAAGTAGATTTTACTGCCGGTCACAGTGCCGAATGATGGTATGTCCGGTTTATTAAATTGATGGAATCAAGGGGTCAGAGTGCTTGAAAAGTCAATCTCCGTTACTCGCCGATAGCGCTCGTCCATGAAGGGAAGTCGTCTAGAATTGTGGGAATCTCGGCTACCGTAACCTAAAGCGGATTTCCGGAGCAGTTAGTGTACACCCGTATCCCGCAGCTTGATCGGCAATGAGTTTAAGGCAAAATTACCGCTATCCTCGATCACGCCGACTGATGCATCCGCGTTATTAATCATGGCGATTCTGTGTTTTCGATAACGTGGCCTTCTGCGGATAAAATACAATTCCCAGCCACTCTCTATCAGCTTATTGTATGTATTGAGTTGATCTTCATTGAAAAACCGAAAACGGTTGCGCGGGATAGGCTCCCTGAGTTTACGTCTATCAAAAACAGCAATCTTGGATATTTCTTTTAGCGTCATAATGACAAAAATATATATCACTATTTTTCATTCTAAAAAAAACAATATTGACAGGTGGTTAAATAATAACGATGAAGTCTATCCTCTTAATTTTTTCTTAATAAAAAGCACACACAGAATTTAAATAATTAAACCATCGAGCAATTATCTGGCCATATTATGGGTAAAAGAGCCTCATTTCACTCTTTCTTTATTTTAAAATCCCCTTGCCAAACCATTGGCGTATACCGTCTAGATTACCGGTGTACCTATTGTTATAGTATGCACATAAATAACAGGGGGCTATAAATGAAACTAATGCTTTACTAGATTGTCGCTACCTGCGATTTAGCTGCATTTCCTTACTACCATTCTTGTCAACGATATAAACGGCTATTGGAAGTCCTGACCCATCAGCAGCATCCCATAAATTGAAGATTGTTTTTAGGTTTTTATCTCCAGGGGCTGGTCATGTACTAGCAATTAGCAGACACCCAGACAGGAAATTGGTAGGGTAGAGGGCAACGACCGCAACCCGAAGCAGACGTTCACACACAGGATTCTAGTAAGGCCTAATAAAAGAAATTTGAGGAATGAATTATTTCTTTCTGGCGAGTGTTTGTGACGGGAGTTCGTTGAAAAGGTATTTGTAATCTTGCGCGAACAAGCTTAGATGTTGAAAACCCAGATGTGTGCAAACTTCTGCAACTGATTTTGTTGATATATAAGATTGAGTCAGTATCTGCCGTGCGGAATTCAATTTCCAACGCTTGATGAACGCATTTGGTGTAATCCCGTATCTTTCTCTGAACGCGTATTGCAGTGTGCGCTCGCTGACTCGCGCAACCTGGCACAGCCTTTCCATGTCAGATTCTGATCCAGGGTCGCTATTGAGGTAATCGACAATACGTCCAATAGCCAGATCACGTTTCCTGGCATGAACCGGCTTTGCAGTTGGAAATCTGGCTTGACATAAAAGTAGTCCTCGAGCAAGAACATGCATAGCATAGTCTGTGTTCGAAGAATTCGGCAATATCATAATTTGATATGCCAGATCGCGAAGTTCAGTTATCCGATTAGATTCAAGCGGAATAACTTCTCCTTTTTGGAAGGTACTAATAGCCAATTTTTCAGATAGTTGTTCAATGTAGTCATGGCGTAGTGATACCGTAAACACCTCGAAATCATTTCTCGATACGCTACATAGTTCATTGTTGTCGGGGAAAATCAGCAAATCATTACTGGTAACCTGATGACCGCGCCACCAGAAGCCGAAGCACTGTCTACCGGGTATTACGTAGGTCCTGTATCCAGGTGGTGTCGATCCCATTTGATTAAGGCCGCGACCGAATCGAGCATAACTAAGAAGTAGATCTGCTGAAATTAATTGAGTCACATGACCAGTGAATCCTCCGGGTTCAATCAGTCGAAAATCCAGGTCCCAACCCTTAACCACCTCAATTAATTGCTCCAGGTCGTTGAATTTGTAATCAAGCACTTTCTGCATGGAATAGTTGCCCTAAAATTTGCGGAAATTTGATAACAGGCTGATACAGTTTACAGCTATTATCAAATTCGTACGAAAACAATCAAGTATTTTAGAAATATCTAATCCACTGGAAATTACTATGAAATCGTCAAAATCGACCATGGGGTGTGCTGCGGCATTACTAATCACCAGCCTGGCTAGTATAAATACCGTTATGGCTGCTAATAAGATTGTCCATGATGCAGAGTATTATGTGCTTGAGGCACAGAACGGTGATCAATGGGCAACTGAGGACAAGTCTCTAGATCAGAAACTTGCCGAACTTCGCAAGAAACATGGCACCCCACCGAACATTATCCACATCATGTGGGACGACACCGCCTTTGGCGATGTCGGCATTCCTGCAATACAACAAGTGCGTGGTCTGGAGACGCCCAATCTCAACAAGATGGCTGAAGAAGGCATCCTGTTTACCCGCATGTATACCGAGGTTGGCTGCACACCCAGCCGTGCCGCGGTTTCGACCGGGCGGCTGGCGATTCGCAGCGGTATGTATAACATTGGCATGTTGCTGGAGAGTCACGGTATGGGCAGTGAAGAGGTCACCATCGCGGAGGTCTTGTCTAAGGCCGGTTATGCCACGGCATTTCACGGCAAATGGCATCTGGGTGATATAGAGGAAAGCTATCCCCATAACCAGGGATTTGATGAGGCCTTCTTCACCGGGTACAACCAGATTCTTTC
>JARFQI010000191.1 GCA_029287855.1 Arenicellales bacterium
TCTTTGGAGATATTACGCCCTCCGGTTATAACGGCTGCTTTGTCCGGGATATGTCCGTCGACCACCAATATTTTGTCATGCGAGCGGCGATTAAAATTAAATTTTGATATGGCATTGAAGATAACTACCTGTACACGCGCCTTCTTCGTTGTCACCTGTCCATCGGCATTGCGTATAAAACCGGCGTCCTCGGCACAGGTTTCGAGTGCCCTCAGCTCATTATGCGTCGGGCTCATCGATCCCACTGAATCCACCATCAGGCGTACATCAACCCCGCGCTGCACCGCGTTGCACAAGGCGCCGAGTATCGAATATCCGACCACGTCAGGCTTAAAGATGTAATACATCGCATCAATCGTATGCCGGGCATTTTCAATCAGCCATATCTTGGCCGCGAGAGATGTCAGTGAATCATCATAGGTTGGCCCGATTACCTTGGTCCTGGCCTCGTTGATGGGTACGCGGGCCTGTTCACCGAGCTTAATGACATCAATCTTCACCTCCCGCGCGGGCAACCAGGTTCGACTGTCATACAGCTTGTTGACGTCGTCATCATTGACTGCATTTGCCGGTGGGCAATCAGGTAAATCCTGTGTGCCTGCCGGGCACTGGCGTACCTGCTGTGTGGCACAGCCAAACAGTTGCAGAAGTAAGAGCGATAGCAGAATCAGTCGCAAGTAGCGCATAGTCATAACCTCGGTAAGTTTCTCTTCACATTTCCCATGAACTAGAGTGTTGCTCCACAGCTATCATACCTTTCCTGCCAGGTATTTATCGATGGTATTGATTGTTCAGCTGTTCAATTGTATCAACAATGCGGTCTTCATAATCAGCTGGGAAATACCAGATGCGTGTACCACGTTTAGTTTCATATTCAGCGAGGCCTCGGCTCGCCGGGCTGGCGTGTAATTCTATATTCAGCATGGCATCATTGCTGACCCAGGGACTCTGGTACCAGAATGCATGAGAGCCTTTTTCGATACCGGGTATCGTTGTAGGATCAATGAATAAAACGTCAAGTTTGGAAGTTTTTGTTTGAGCCTGCACCCATTCGGCATCTGCAGTATTGATATCTTCCAGGTCAGGGCGACCCAGCCGCGATTTTGCTGGAGCTTCATATTCCCAGCTCTTGAAAGCTCTGGCACTGCGGTCTTCCTGTGCCATAGCCAGTGTCGAATCTTCCATGTTAATTGTTACCGTGACACTGTCGACAATATCCTGGTAGCTGCGATATTGTATCACCCAGTCATCAAAGTCTGTATCTGGTGCGGCAAAGTAGATCGTACCTAAGCGCAAGCTATCCTTGTAATCCTGGCGGTCGGAAGTAGTGGTATCTTCACCAAGAATTGCAAGCGCCTCATTGACCAGGGTGGCACCTGCACTATAGGCCAGTATATTAATCTTGCGTGCGCTGCTATGTTTAGCCAGAAGGCGTAAATAACGCACGAAAGTTGGCACTGTCGACCGGATGTTGCGGACGTCAGTACCATAACGAATGATATTTTCTGCAGATGGCCATGAGAACATTAATACAACGGATTGGCGGCCGGTAAAATGACGATACTGAGCTGCCTGGGCAGCCGAGCGGTAAAAATTGTTATTGGCTCCATGAACATAGAGCGTAATTTCTTTCGAGGGGCTTCTATCAATATATTGATTGAAGTCTCCCATCATCTTCACCATCTTCGGAGACAGGGTTGCAAGAGAGTCTTTTGCGCCTAGTGCGGCGACTTCTCTTGCGTTAGCCAGAGTCAGCAGAATCTGGCCCTTATGTGCAACGTTGCTTGAGAGTTCACGTATTTCATCCCATGACTGATTGCCATCTCCTATCTGTATGGTGACAACTCCCATGCGCAGGTCATCATCAAAACTGCGGGTATAAAAGCGAGCTTCCCTGGCACCAATCGGCATCCTGTTAGTGGCATATCCGACCAGTATATTGCTGTCCTTTTCTTTTTCCGGCGTGCCAACAAAAGGATCAGAAGCTCCCGTCGATATAGCAACAGGTGGCGGCATCAGGTAGACCCTTTGAGCCGCTGGTTGACAGCCTGAAATAACAACTGCCGCAAGCAGAGTAATTAAGTACAGCCAAGTATTTTTACAGTCCCTGATTAAACAAAACATACTATCGCTACTCTAAATGAATCGGTCACTATACTGTAAATGCAGCCAGCAGAGTGATTAATGATGGCGCACAGCCTGGTAGACAGGTTCCCCGCTAGTTGTTTTAATTGCTGTTTGTTTAGATAACAACTCCGCCCCTGCTGCTTACCCCGTATTAAACTTTTCCCAGCTATCGAAGGTATACACCCCCCCGAATTTGTCGGCTCAGGTACAGGTCCTCACTCGGGATGGGAGTATAGTTCTCACGACTCTCATTCAGCATCAGTCAGTAATTTCTGTCATCACCCTTCCGCGCGTGCCGCTCGGATACTTCACTCCCAGCTTAGAAGTAGAAGTTCAGTGCCCCTACCACACCAGACTGGAGTGCATCATAGACATATCTTTCAGATCCTCTCTTGCCATTGTCATAGTCGTAATCCAGCCATCTGTAGCCAAACATCAATGAACCCCATTTTGCATAGCGCCAGTCAAGGGCTGCCAGGGCATTCCAGACCGAATCGGAATCTCCGGCGCCAATATCTGCCCGGCCGACAAAGTGCCAGCTTTTACCAAAAGGCGCGCGAACACGCCCGCCAATAAAGCCGTCGTACCAGGTTTCATTGACGCTGACAAGCACCGGACTGCCGACCTGCAGACGGAATTCCTGCTTGTTGGAACGAATGCCACCGATTATCTGCCAGGTGGTGGTATTTGCTGTACTGTCAGTAAGGTCCCAGGCCGCCCCCAGTTCCCACATCTTGTTCTTAAAATCGATATCGATCTCTGCACCATTGGGCAACTCGGTTTTTGGATCAAGGTCGGCGTACATGTAATCACCAAACAGGGTCAGCTTAT
>JARFQI010000203.1 GCA_029287855.1 Arenicellales bacterium
ACGCTGAAAATTCTGGCTATCCTGTCTGCCATTATGATTGTCTCGCCAGCAAGGGCGGGATATGCCGTAAACGGGGATACCTATTATGATAAGGCAAAGATTATCTCTGCAGTACCTGTCTATAAGACAATCAGTGTCAGCACACCGCGCCGTGAATGTCGCCAGGTAGCCATGGTGTCTTATGGCAGGGGTGGAGGCCAGCATAAATCCGCAACCTCGATAGTTGTGGGTGGTATTGCAGGTGCTGCAGCAGGTCACCAGTTCGGGCAAGCTACATACGGGACCGTGGGGGCGATTGCCGGCGGTATGCTTGGTGGATCTGTGGCATGTGATATTCAGCATCGCTATATTGCTAATAACGCAAGCCGGAATACTTACCCGCAGACGATGACACAATGTGATACCTACGAGGACTTTCATGAAGAACAGGTGATTGACGGCTACCGCGTAGAATATCGTTATAATGGCCGTGTATATCATACCGTCACTGAAAACGATCCTGGCAAGAAAATGCGAGTCAGGGTTAGCATGGCACCAAGTGAGTACTAAGAAAATGTTAAGCTGTCATCATTTGCACATAGAGCTGGAATGACGACAGCTCATCTATGACGTGGAGTAACCATGCGACTGCTGAAAAATATTATTGTGTTCCTGCTACTGATTTTTATACAGACAGCCGCAATGGCTGATGGAAGGGGAAATCTGACCCTTGATGAAATGGCAACCCGGCTACAGAAGCAAAATGGAGTGCATATCCTGTCAGCGGATGTTCAGCAGGGAAAACAGGGTGTGATCTACCGGTTCAAGGTAAAAAAAGATGGACGCGTACGGGTATTGTTGATGCATCCCGATGGCACACCGGTGAAACGGCAGTAGCACCGGGTATCTTATAAAAACACAGATGAATGCGAGGTGACCATATTGCGTATTCTTGTAATAGAAGATGAAAAAAATTTACGCGAACAGCTGGTCACAAGACTACAGCAACAGGGATATGCCGTTGATGCAGCATCTGACGGCGAAGATGGGCTGTTTATGGCGACGGAATATCCTTTTGATGCCGCAGTCATAGATCTCGGTTTACCTAAACTGACAGGCATAGAGGTTATAAAGCAGCTCCGCGCAAACGGCTATGAGCTGCCAATTTTGATACTGACCGCACGCTCACGTTGGCAGGAAAAGGTAGAGGGACTGGAAGCCGGTGGTGACGATTATCTTGCCAAGCCGTTCCATTTTGAAGAGTTGCTGGCTCGCCTTCGAGCACTGATCAGGCGTGCTGCCGGCAGCGGCGGCAGTGAGATTATTTGCGGGCCGGTCACTCTCGATACCAGTAAACAGGTTGTAGTAGCCGATGGTAAAGAGCTTGAGCTGACTGCTTATGAATACAAGGTGCTTGAGTACATGATGCTGCATGCCGGTGAAGTTATTTCAAAGACTGTGCTTACCGAACACATTTACGACCAGGATTTTGACCTCGACAGCAATGTTATCGAAGTGTTCATTGGCCGTCTGCGTAAAAAGCTGGATCCGGAAAATCAATATAAGCCAATAGAGACATTACGTGGAAGGGGATATCGTTTCACGTTGTGCAGTGAGCAGTGAATCAAATTTCATTACAAAACCGGCTGCTGCTGACTGCGACAATTCTGCTGGTTTTTTTTCTGGGTATGACCGGGCTGGCGCTTGATAAAGCCTTTCAGAGCAGTGCAGAGTCAGCCGAGATGGCTAAGCTGGAGAGCGAGCTATATGTTTTGCTTGGCGCTGCGGAACTCAATCAGTATGGTAGCCTGGATATGCCGGAGGTCCTCGCAGAGCCTCGATTTTCTGTACCTGAATCAGGGCTGGTTGCGCAGATAATCACCGGAGAAGGCACAGTTAGCTGGGTGTCTACTTCCGCTCTTGGCCTGGTTCTGCCGCCTTTCGATGGTCTGCAGGTCGACAAATCCAGCTTCCAGCGTTTACCGGTTAGTGGAGAGAGCTGGTTTGGCTATAGCTATGGTGTGGCCTGGGTCGATGCAGCAGAACGGGAGCATCGCTATAGTTTCAGGGTATTGGAAAGTCCAGAAGTCTATAATCAGCAGGTGGCGAAATTTCGCCAGACGCTGATAGTCTGGCTGGCTGTAGCAGCCCTGTTATTATTGCTTGTTCAGTTATTCGTTCTGCGTTGGAGCCTGAGTCCGCTGCGGCAAATTGAAGATGAAGTCCACCAGGTTGAGAAAGGGCTTCGTGATCAGCTGAATGAGTCCTATCCCAGGGAGCTGAACAGCCTCGCTGGCAGCCTCAACCTGTTACTTGCAAATGAGCGTCGTCACCTGCAGCGTTACAGGAACTCACTTTCTGATCTTGCACATAGCATGAAAACACCGCTTGCTGTTTTGCGCGGCGCAGCGGAGTCTGAAAATATATCCTCAGAAACTCGCGAGGTTATAGAGAACGAAGTCGGAAGAATGGACAACATTGTCGAGTATCAACTACAAAAGGCAGCTGCCGCCGGCAGGGTAAGTCTGACCGAGGGTATCTCAGTACTGCCTGTAGTAAATCGTTTACTCGAATCCCTACACAAGGTCTACCGTGATAAATCTATTTCATATAGTGTAGATATCGATGAAGATATTAAATTTACCGGTGAACAAGGTGATTTGATGGAAGTCGTCGGCAACCTTCTCGATAACGCCAGTAAGTGGTGCCGTAATAAAACCTCGATCAAGGTTTCAAAGATAAGAACCGATGCTGACACGCATGACAGACTCTTGTTTACTATTGAAGATGATGGCAAGGGTATTGCAGAGGATCGGGTGGAGCTCCTTCTACAGCGCGGCACGAGAGGAGACACGCAGATACCCGGACATGGTATCGGTTTATCAGTCGTCAGGGAGATCGTCAGTGCCTACGGGGGGAGACTAAGTATTGCGCGTTCTGATATGGGCGGGGCGAAGGTTGAAGTGGAACTTTAAGGGTTAGAGATCAAAGGTTAAAGAGGAAAGAGGAAAGGAAGACAAAAAAAGTATTACGTTTTATGAGTTACGTTTTCGTCAAAATTTATTCGGGAATCATCTAAGGTTTGGTTAAACAACAATACCCGGATTGATATCATTAAAAAATAAGGACTAAGGAAATAACTATTGCCAATGTTTAAAATTTTGCTCTTTCCTTTCTGAGTGGACCTGGGAATGAATTACTCAGGGACCACTCAGTTGTGAGTGCTATTGCTACAGGCCTGGCACCTGTTCTGGTTCTTATACTTATCGGGTATGGGTTGAAGCGTAGCCGGTTTCTGCCCGATGCGGCATGGGCAGGGATGGAGAAGTTGACGTACTTCGTATTGTTTCCAGCGCTGCTTGTGCGTTCGCTGGCAAATCAGCACCTGCTTGGCACGCCGTGGCCTTCGATGTTGCTGGTTGTTACGGTAACACTGCTAACTGCTGCCAGCGTGCTTATTTTATGGCATCGTATTTTACCATCTGTCAGCGGACCCACATTTACCTCGATTTTCCAGGGCGGGGTGCGTTTCAATACCTATATTGCGCTGGCTGTTGCACTGTCATTCTTTGCTGCCGAAGGCCTGGCACTGGCTGCAATAGCGGCCGGATTTATGATCATCCTGATTAATCTGTTATGTATATCTGTGCTTGGGATTTGGGGTACAAATCCATCAAAAGGGATCATGGCCTTTAGTCGAAATGTGATCGGCAACCCGTTAATTATTAGCTGTGCCATCGGCTGGTTTCTAAGCCAGAGCGGGATTGGGCTTCCCGGTATAACAGATAATATTTTAGAGATAGTGGGTCGTGCGGCCCTGCCTTTAGGGCTGCTTGCAGTAGGCGCTGCGCTAAAGCCAGAAGCGGTTCGAGGTCACCTAAAGCCAATTGCAATATCTTCACTAGTACAATTTGGCCTAAAACCCGTTGTCGCAGTGTTATTGATTTCTATTACTGGCCTTAGCGGTATCGTTGCCGGTGTACTTGTTATTGTATTTATGACACCAACTGCAGCATCGGCATACATCCTTGCCCGGCAACTGGGCGGTGATACCGAAACTATGGCTTCAATTATTACATTTCAAACGCTACTAGCCTTTCTCATGATGCCGTTGATAGTGCTAGTAATGCTTTCGTAAATACTGCTGTGTGTGCTGAACTTCATTACATACCGAAGATCATCGTAGACTTAATATTTCATCTTGTTCGGATCTTCTACTTCAGGTTCAAAGACTGCACGCTCTTTCGTTTTTGATGCCGGGGTTGCGCGGTTAAACGACCAGCCGGTGAGCTCTCGAATTTGCTCTTCCATAGTTTTAGATAGAGGAACCATCAGGCCGGCATTTTGCATGATGTCTTTGCTGGTGAAGTCTCTCTGTTCCTTGTAGGCATCAATATGTGCTGATCGAATCAATGACTCAATTTCCGCGCCACTCCATTTATTGGTGATATCTGACAGTACATCCAGTTTAAATGCATCCGGGTCGCCGTCATTGGCTTTAATATGGATTGATAGTATTTCGATGCGTTCTTCATGGTTTGGCAGGTTGAGAAAAAATACCTGGTCAAAACGTCCTTTTCGCAGCATCTCGGCCGGCAGTTTTTTAATACGGTTGGCAGTAGCTGCGACAAAGACATCGGGTGATTTTTCCTGCATCCAGGTGAGAAAACTGGAGAAGATATTAATATTACCGCCCTGTGAAGAGCCCTCGTCATAACCAAAACTGTTTTCAACTTCATCGATCCACAGCACGATGGGTGCAATCCTTTCCGCCAGGCTAATGGCCTGCTCAAAGGCGTATTCAGGCGTACCATAAACACCGGACATTACAAGGTTCATGTCAAGTCTTACCAGCGGCACATTCCATGCGCTGGCGATCACCTTGGATGCCATACTCTTGCCGCAGCCGCTGACCCCCATAAAAAGGATACCCGAAGGCGGTGCTATACCGGCATCGATTGATTCACGGCTGAACAGTTGTTTACGTGTGTTGACCCAGTCTTTCAGGTTGTCGAGGCCACCGACTTCATCCAGTGTTGTGATAGTTGGAATGAAACGCAGGCAGCTTTCCTTCTTCAGTATCTGTCCTTTCTCTCGTTGTATCGCATTTACGATTTCATCTGGCTGCAGCTTCTTCACTCTTAACAGCGACAGCAACAGGTGGCCGATCTCTTCCAGGCCCAGGCCTTTCATTGCAATGGACGTTTGTTTTACCCATTCATCACTGATCTTGTCTACCAGCTTGTAGCGGACAAGGGCTTCTTTTATATAGGCATATATTTCATCATCTGTCGGTTGCTCGAATTCAACCAGTAACACTTCTTTCTTCAGAGAGTCTGGTAATTGCAGGTTTGGATAGGAAAAGAAAATAAATGCATCACGATTTTTATATTGCTGGTAAAGATCACGCAGTACACGTTCAAGCTTCAGGTTGTCTTCAAAATAGGCAGGCAGGTCCTTCAGCAGATAAAAGGCATTCTGAGCAGATTTTGCAATATACTCGATGGCTTCAACCGGGTCACTGATATCAGATACCTGTCCTTCTCGTGTATAAAATCCTTTTCCCGCAGTCCAGATGATTACAGGTCTTTTATCGAAATAATGCTTCGCTGACACCTGTGCCAGTGTTTTTTCTATCCGTTCTTCTTCCCAGCCAAGAATATAGATCAGAGGGTATCGTGCCATTATGCCGCTGGTGATTTGTTGTGTTGCCGATTCGCGCATTGATAATTCCTGAGTTAAAAATTGTACTTATTAGTTTTATTATATTTGAGCTAGTTTATATGAGATAAAAGTCATCTCGGAGTAACACTTATACCGCAAAAGAAGATTGCCAAGCTATTATTGCAATAACAATAACGTTGAATGTAACAGAGTTTTCTTCAGGGTTGAAACTGCTGATGTGCCTTAACTACGGTTTTACAACCCAGTGTTGTCCACATCAATGATTTGCAGCCAGTGTTTTACCGGGATTTCGGTTCCACTTTGAAGATGCAGCAGGCAACCAATATTTGCAGTAGCAATCAGTTCCGGATTCTCCCTGGTCAGATCTTCCAGCTTATTTTTTTGCAGCTGACCGGATAATTTCGGCTGTAAGGTTGAATAGGATCCTGCGGAACCACAACAGATGTGACCGATTTTCTGTTGCGTCAATTCAAAGCCAGCAGACTGCAGAAGTTGCTCTACACGTCCACGAATGCCAAGACCATGCTGTTGAGTACACGGAGCCTGGTAACTGATTCGATCAGGAGTGCCGGGTCTGGCTTTCAAATGACCTGAAAAGTTTTCGAGAATTTCCAGTGGGTCACGACACAGCTCTGCTATGCGTTTTGCTTTGTCTGAGTATTCTGCATCATTTTTCAGCAGGTAGTCATATTCTCTTACCATTGTTGCACAGCCGCTGGCAGTGACTACGATAGATTCAGCACCCTGTTCAATCAATGGCCACCAGGTATCAATGTTTTTCCTGGCCAGTCCACGCGCTTCCTCAGTGGCATCATTATGATGTGATAGCGCACCGCAGCACTTGTCTTCAACGGACTCGATGACGTTGAAGCCCAGCTGATTAAAAAGTTCTGTAGCTGCATAGTTAATTTCGGGCACACAGACCTGCTGTGCACAGCCACGCAGCATGATGAGTGTCCGCTGATTATCTGCCTGTTTGTTTAAGGTAGATTTAACAGCAGGCACTTTACCCAGCGGCGGTATATGTTTTTTTAAAGATTTTGGAATCAGAAAGCCGAAAGTATTTGCAGGCAATAACAGCAGCTTGAACAGTTGTGGCCGCAGCAGAATTTTTCTCAATAAAATGCGTGTCCATTTATCAACCAGCGGTCCGTCCATAGCTTCATTGTGCACCTGTCGGCCAATATCCAGCAGTCGGCTGTACTGTACTCCAGAAGGACAGGTTGTTTCACAGGATTGACAGGCAAGGCAGCGGTCCAGATGGTTACGAGTTGTCAGGGTAGGGCTTGCGCCCTCGAGTATTCCCTTAATCACGTATATCCGGCCACGAGGACCTTCAAGTTCGTCACCAGTTATTTGAAAAGTCGGGCAGGTGGCGTTGCAGAATCCACAGTGGACACAACGGCCCAGTATATGTTCGGCATCAGCCGTATAGGTCTGGTGTTTGTATTTTTCAGCGAGTGTCGTCTGCATCAGGTATCCGGATTCTTACTAAAGGTCACGATAGAGTCTGCCTGGATTTAATACGCCTGCAGGATCCATGACTTTTTTAATTCGTTTATGCAAATCAAGCAATTGCTCGGGCAATGGGCTGAAGACGTCTTCACCAACTGTGGCATTTCGATAGATCGAAGCAGTCCCACCAAGCTCACCTGTCTGTTGCTGAACTTCGTCGAACTGCAATGATGTTTTTATCCAGCGCAAAGCACCACCCCAGTCAGCAATACATTCACCGCTGATGGTTTCGTATGTCGATGCAGCGGGAACGACAAGTCGATACAAAGGACGGTTGTCATCAAAGAAACTTAATCTGTGTTCATTAAGTTCCTGCCAGTAATCCATACCTGTTTCTTTCATCTCGGCAGGCAGGTAATTCGTTGCATCGTCTATTGATGAGGTTGAACCGGAAAGACGCAATAGAAATTGTTCGTTATGGTAACTCGCACCCGAGACCGGCATTGAGCGACGTCTCAGATCACGAAGTATCTGCTGCATGCTATCTGCATCCGCGTCCATGCAATAACTGACTTCCTGTTCTGGCAGCGGCAATAGTTTCAGGGTGATGTCCAGTATCAGCCCTAGTGTTCCAAGCGCGCCTGCCATCGGGCGAAACAAATCATAGCCTGCAACATTTTTCATTACCTTGCCACCGAGGCGAATCTCTTTCCCTGCACCGGTCAGTATACGTGTGCCGATAAGGTAATCGCGCACAGCTCCTGTCCAGGGCCTTCTTGGGCCTGCCATGGCGCTCGCCACACAACCTCCAAGTGTCGCTCTGCCGTCAAACACAGGTGGTTCAAAAGGCAGCATTTGCTGATGTTCAGACAGTACGCCTATGATCTCACTAAGCGGCGTTCCGGCACGCGCGGTGACGGTCAGTTCAGTGGGCTGATAGTCGAGTATGCCACTATGCTCAGCAACATGAAGGGGCAGTGCCCTGTTCTCGCTTTGATCAATATCTTTACGCCCATAAAAAGCTTTGGTGTTATTACCGATGATCTGCAATGCTTGATTGTCGCGCGCAGCATCCATAATCTGTTTTTGTAATTTTTCTGAAATATCCATATTGCTATTTCTGGTTTTATTCAGGTCACTATTGCAGGGCTAAAATCGGTCAAGTTCAGGGAAGGGCAGTTTCCCGTTATGGACATGCATGGCACCAAGTTCCGCACAGCGGTGAAGGCTCGGTACAGCTTTGCCAGGATTAAGCAGGGAATGTGGATCAAACGCCTCTTTAAGTGCATGAAACAATGCCAGTTCATCGCTATTAAACTGATCGCACATGGCATCGAGTTTTTCAACACCGACCCCGTGTTCACCGGTAATAGATCCACCAAGCTCAACACTGAGTGTTAATATGCGCAAGCCCAGCTCTTCTGCTTTCTCTACTTCACCGGGTATGTTTCCGTTGTAGAGTATCAATGGGTGCAGATTGCCATCACCGGCATGAAAGACATTGGCGACAGACAGGCCAATTTCTTTTGACCAGGCGCCAATCTGTTTTAATACTGTGCCGAGAGCGGCGCGAGGTATGGTTCCATCCATTACATAATAATCAGGAGATATACGGCCTACTGCCGGGAAGGCTGATTTTCGCCCCGCCCAGAATCGCATTCGCTCCTGGTCGTCCCTTGAGGTTCGGACCTCTGTAGCGCCTTGCTCGTTTAACAATGCTGTCACTGTTTCTATTTGTGCATTGACCTCTGCTTCTAGACCGTCCAGTTCACATAACAGGATGGCCTGTGCATCAAGCGGGTAACCGGCATGGGCGAAATCTTCAACTGCCTTGATGGCATCGCCATCCATCATTTCCAGTCCAGCGGGAACAATACCCGCTTTAATTATGGTGCTGACCGCGTTGCCTGCCTGTTCAATGTCATCAAAAGCGGCCAGTATGACTCGGACAATGGGTGGTTTGACGCGAAGTCGTACACGTATTTCTGTAATCATAGCCAGCATGCCTTCTGAACCGTTCATCAGTGCAGTCAAGTCATACCCTGGCGACTCCAGCGTGTTATTACCTAGTGTGTGGACGTGACCATCTATAGTGATTACTTTCAAGCCGACAATATTATGAACTGTCAGGCCATATTTAAGACAATGCACTCCACCGGCATTTTCGGCAACATTGCCACCTATGCTGCATGCCAGCTGCGATGAAGGGTCCGGGGCATAATAAAGCCCCTTATCTGCAACCGCTTCAGAAATGGCCAGGTTGCGAACACCCGGTTCTACCAGGGCAGTCAGGTTTTCTTCATCGACTTCAAGGATACGATTAAAACGCATCATTGATACAAGTAAAGCACCTGCAACCGGGCGTGCGCCACCGGAAAGACCTGTTCCTGCGCCTCGCGTGACAACGGCTATTGAATGCTGGCGACAGGCCTCCAGCAGTTTAAGAATCTCGTCCTCTGTCTCAGGGATAGCGACAGCCAGGGGCTTTTCACGCAGCGCTGTGAGAGCGTCACACTCATAAGGGGCTAGATCTTCCTGCCTGACAAGCAGGCGTTCGTCGGGAAGGATTCCAGCAAGTTGCTCTAGAAACTGGTTTGTAGACATTGTCACATCATACCTGTGTCTGCAGAGAAAAAAACCATTGTATATGCAGGGTGTTGGTTAACGATCAATGCGATACTATAATGTGTGGTGAAGAATTTATACTATGTTAGATAAAATCACTGGAGTACACAATAATGCCTAGTTTTCATCCACCTGTCCGTACACTCATGGGGCCTGGTCCGTCTGACGTCAGTCCGCGTGTCCTGGAAGCTCTTTCACGCCCGACTATTGGACATCTCGACCCCGCCTTTGTTGGTATGATGGACGAAATGAAGGGCATGCTACGATCTGTATTCTGTACAGAGAATGAACTGACTATGCCAGTTTCAGCCCCGGGTTCAGCCGGCATGGAAACCTGTTTCGTAAATCTCGTTGAGCCTGGCGATAAAGTTATTGTCTGTCAGAATGGTGTCTTCGGCGGCCGCATGAAGGAAAACGTTGAGCGTTGCGGCGGAGTTGCTGTGATGATTCAGGATTCATGGGGAACGGCAGTCGATCCGGCGAAACTGGAAGCCAGCCTGAAAGAAAATACCGATGCGAAGATTGTTGCCTTTGTGCATGCAGAAACTTCAACAGGGGCATTGTCTGACGCAAAGACATTATGTGCAATTGCTCACAAGTATAACTGCCTTACCATTGTCGATGCCGTGACTTCCCTGGGTGGCGTTCCTGTGCTGGTTGATGAGTGGGGAATTGATGCAATTTATTCAGGTACTCAAAAATGTCTTTCCTGTACGCCGGGTCTTTCACCGGTAAGTTTTAATGCACAGGCTGTAGACAAGATACGCAATCGCAAATCAAAGGTGCAGAGCTGGTTTCTCGATCTAAATCTGGTAATGGCCTACTGGGGCAGTGGCGGTGGTGGTGCACGAGCATACCATCATACAGCGCCGATCAATGCACTCTATGGTTTGCATGAGTCACTAGTGATGCTCGAAGAGGAAGGGCTGGAAAATGCCTGGAAACGGCACGCTTACCACCACCAGGCCCTGCGCACAGGCATCGAGGCGATGGGGATGAGTTTTATTGTGCCGCAAGCAGACCGACTACCTCAATTAAACGCTGTCACGATCCCTGAAGGCGTGGTTGATGCTGATGTGCGCAAACAGCTGCTGGAAGACTACGACCTGGAAATTGGAGCAGGCCTCGGTGACCTGGCCGGTAAGGTCTGGCGTGTCGGGCTTATGGGATATGCCTGTAACAAAAAGAATGTCCTGTTCTGTCTTGGGGCGCTGGATGCAGTGCTTGGCGGTATGACTGACAATATCAATAAGGGTGTTGCTGTGGCTGCAGCTATGGAGTTTTATCAGCAGTGATATTGATTTAGGTCATGTACAGGGCTGATTGTTTAGGGCATATTGGCTCAAGTTTTCAGTTTTCAGCGACTTGTGAATATGACAAAACTTGTAGATGGCTTTGGACGACAGATCGAATACCTGAGACTCTCAGTCACTGATCGATGTGACCTGCGTTGCAGTTATTGCATGCCTGCCGATCACAGGGATTTCTCCGAGCCTGACCACTGGCTGACCTTTGATGAGACTGAGCAGGTGGTACGTGTGTTTGCCAGCATGGGTTTACATCATCTGCGCATTACTGGCGGTGAGCCACTGGTGAGACAGAATGTAACCTCGCTTATTCGTCGACTCAATGCGATTCCCGGTATCGATGACCTTTCACTGAGTACCAATGCTACTCGGCTTGGCAAAATGGCAAAGCAGTTAAAACAGGCGGGTGTCTCACGTGTCAATGTCAGCCTGGATACCCTTGATGCAGATCGTTTCCGTCAAATCACCAAAGGCAAACTTGAAAAAGTCCTGACAGGCCTGCAGGCTGCAAAAAAGGTTGGCCTGTCACCGGTAAAGATCAACATGGTGGTGATGGATGGGGTCAATGTGGATGAAGTCGACCGGATGGTTGAGTTCTGTGGACAGAATGACTTCACATTAAGGATGATAGAGACCATGCCCCAGGGTGATACAGGCAGGGCATCATCGCAATCGTATGTTGGTTTGCATCAGATTGAAAAGGATCTGATCAGGAAACATGACATGGTGCCTGCTGTAATGAGCGGCGGTGGACCGGCACGTTATCTTAAAATGCGTAATAGTAGTGCTACCGTAGGTTTTATTACGCCGATCTCTCAACACTTTTGCGAGACCTGTAATCGAGTCCGTCTATCTGTTGAAGGCACTCTATATCTCTGCCTCGGGCAGGACGACAAGGTCGAGTTGCGCCCAATTTTAAGAGCAGGTATCAGTGATGAAGATCTCCAGCATGTTTTGCTTGATGCAATAGCCAGAAAACCTGAACGCCATGAATTTAATGAGGAGCCAGGTAAGATTGTTCGTTTCATGTCGATGACCGGTGGTTAGGCATCGACGTTTTATGCTCACCTATTATGTATTACGTAACCCCTTGTCCTAAAATTCTTTTCATTGCCTGCTGTACGAAGTACTGTTTCAAGTTTCAATCTCCTGCTTATCAATACATACTTAATTGGGTGAAATTATGAGCTCCAGTTGTTCTGACTCTTCCGCTAAATTGATGCCCCTGGATGAAGCCTTAAAGCATCTTGTAGATAGAGCTGTCCCGCTTGCTGATGATGAAACAGTGATACTTGATGAGGCATTGGGCAGGGTGTTGGCACAACCTGTTGCAGCTACTATCAACGTACCTGCCTGGGACAACAGTGCTATGGATGGTTATGCAGTGCGGCATCAGGATATAAATGATCTTGACGAGCTTCCTGTTGTGCAACGTATACCTGCAGGAACAAATGGCCAGCCGCTGATACCTGGTACAGCAGCAAGAATTTTTACTGGTGCACCGGTACCTGAAGGTGCAGATACTGTGATTATGCAGGAGATGATCATACGTGAAGGTGAAATGATACGTGTTAACGCTGATATCAATGCAGGTAGCAATATACGTCGTGCCGGTGAAGATATTCGCAGTGGTGATGAAATCATAGGAAGTGGAACACGATTGCATCCGCAGCATATCGGTCTTGCTGCATCAACAGGTATCGATAAACTTATCGTGAAGCGTAATTTGAGAGTCGCTTTCTTTACTACAGGTGATGAACTGACTATGCCTGGTCGAGCGTTGCAAGACGGCAAGATATATAACTCCAACCGTTATCTGTTCAAGGGACTGCTTCAGAAGATGGGCTGTGATGTGATTGATCTCGGTAATGTTGTTGATCAATACGATGCTACCTGCGATGCACTAAAAACTGCGGCAGCTAAGGCAGACCTGATCCTGTCGAGTGGCGGCGTATCAGTGGGTGAAGAAGACTATGTAAAGAAAGCGCTTGAGGATATGGGTAGTCTGGATTTATGGAAGATAGCAGTCAGGCCGGGTAAGCCACTTGCTTTTGGTAATGTTAATGGTGTTCCGTTTATTGGTGTACCCGGTAATCCGGTAAGCCTGTTTGTTACATTTAGTATTTTTGTCAGGCCCTTTATATTACGTAGCATGGGAGTGTCTGATGTATCGCCTGTTGAATACAAAGTTGCTGCGGGGTTTGACTGGGAACGCCCTGATAAACGAGCTGAGTATATGCGTGCAAGGCTAGTCACTAACGACGATGGTCAGATGGTAGTGAATGTTTATCCAAGTCGCTCTTCAGGTGTATTAAGCTCAGTTACCTGGGCTGACGGTATGGTTGTGATCAATCCCGAACAGCGTTTAACTAAAGGTGACAGTGTAAGATATATTCCCTTTAGTTCACTCTATTGATCTCACTTAAAGCTCTCAGTTTTCTAAATCATCTTATTAGTTGACATTAAAACTTCTTCTTTTCTAACTCTATGTCTTGACATTTATAACGACACGGTTATATTTGATATGACTGTAGTTTATATGCGGTTATATGTTTAGTTAGTTTGGATGAGGTGGATGACATAAGCGTTATGCATAATGTATTTTTTACATCGCATGCATAAGCTGACCTGCCTTTCTTGTTTTACCTAAATTGTTTTCAGATCTGTAAACGGGAGTTTTGAGATGGCAGCAGCAAAGAAGAAAAAGGCAAGTAAGAAGAAGGCAACAAAGAAAAAAGTAGCAAGTAGTGCAGCAAAGAAGAAAGCAGTAAAGAAGAAAGCAGTAAAGAAGAAAGCAGTAAAGAAGAAAGCAGTAAAGAAGAAGGCAGTGAAG
>JARFQI010000079.1 GCA_029287855.1 Arenicellales bacterium
CAATGATCTGATGTCCAAGTGAGCGCATTGACGAGTACCTGTCAGTAGGAAATAAGCTAGCCAATCAAATTACCACTGGTGATGCCAGTGAACCTTCTACCGCAACTCTTTAAGCAGGATATGCCGGGGAATTTCGGGGCGCGAACTATACCGCCGGGATGGCCTATGTGCAACTGATTTTTTTAGCCAAAAGAATCATTTGAAAAACAGTGGACTAAAGCGGGTTTGCCGTAGCTAATTACTGTTTGACCCTTGCACTTTTAATCCTTATTTTCCACCTTCAGATGCAGCGGTTTGATCCCCAGGGCTCCAAGCCGTTTGACAACATCCTTTTTCGTTGCTGTGCTGCTGTATGGACCCAGTCTGACGCGATAAAACTGCCCTTTTCCCTCAACAGAAATTTTCTCGATGCGGGAGCTCAGACCATTCAGTGCCAATTTCGCTTTCAGCTTGTCTGCATCCTTGAAAGATGAGTAGGAAGCTGCCTGCAGAATATAGGTGGAATCTTTTTGCTGCGGCCTGGCGGGCTTTTTCACATCATGGATAAACTGCTTTTCGTCAACGACTGTCTCGTATTCGGGTAGCACTGTATAAAAATCAAATACAGGCTTAGGGTCATTTGCCGCTTGCCTGTCTTTACTGACTGTTTCTTCTGTACTGGATCCCCGGTTGTTAACAAGGTTCTTGATGCCTGCACCCAGATTCATCTTGATCCCGCTGGCATAGATATACATCCCACCAATAGTTAACAGCACACCAACCAGCATACCAGCGATAAACGTTGGCCAGCGATTAATACTGGACGCGGTATTCTTGCGACTGGCGCCCTTGTGTTTTTGAGTCTTTCTTCTTGGCGGCATTACATGCTCTCCGGTGCGGATACACCTATTAAATCGAGACCGGATGCCAGCACCTGGCGCGTTGCCTGAATCAATAACAACCTGGCATTTCGTGTGCCTTCATTGTCAATCAGAAACTGATGTGAGTTGTAATAGGTATGCAACGCATTGGCCAACTCACGTAAATAATAGGCAATCTGGTGAGGTTCATGATTGGCTGCGGCACTTTCTATCACTTCCTGGTAGCGCAGCAACTGATTCATAATGTCCTTCTCATGATCCTCAGTCAGCAGTTCAAGGCTCACGCTGGCGGGATCTGCCAACTGCATATTCCTTTCAGATAACTGGCCTAATACGCTGCAGATCCTCGCATGTGCGTACTGTACATAATAAACCGGGTTGTCGCTCGATTGTGATTTGGCCAGATCCAGATCAAAATCCATATGCTGCTCGCATTTACGCATAACATAGAAAAAACGCGCAGCATCATTGCCAACCTCATTGCGTAATTCTCTCAAGGTCACAAACTCGCCTGAGCGTGTCGACATAGCGAGCTTTTCACCACCTCGATAAAGAATGGCAAACTGTACCAATAGTACCTCGAAACGGTCTTTCTCGGCGTTCAGTGCCTGCAGTGCGGCTTTGACACGTGCCACATAACCATGATGATCAGCACCCCATACATCAATCAGGCGGTCAAATCCCCTGTCCAGCTTATCGAGATGATAGGCTATATCTGAAGCAAAGTAGGTGGTCTGGCCGTTATCACGGACAAGCACGCGATCCTTTTCATCACCAAAATCAGTCGAGCGAAACCAAATTGCTCCATCCTGCTCGTACAGGTAGCCATTGCTTTGCAAAGTCTCGATAGCCTTTTCCATTTCGCCGCTCTGGTGCAGACTGCGCTCTGAATACCAGTTATTGAACTCAACACCAAATTCCGACAGGTCACGTCTGATGTTGTCGGTTATTTCATTCAGCCCCTGGTCAAATACAAACGAATAATCCTCACCAAGAAGTTCTTTCGCACGCTCAACCAGCCCATCGATATGTGATTCCTTATCTCCACCTAATGGTTCATCAGGTGGCACTCCGACGAAGACGTCGTCGATTTTTCGATGCAGGCCGTCTGCTTTACTGCGATGAATACTGGCAGCGATGTCCCAGACATAATCACCCTGGTACGCATTTGCCGGAAACACCAGCTCTTCACCACAAAGTTCCAGGTATCGCAGCCACACGCTGACAGCCAGAATATTCATCTGCCGCCCGGCATCATTGACGTAGTACTCGGTGTGGACGTCGTAGCCTGCTGCCCTCAGCAGTCGTGCAAGTGCATCACCATATGCTGCTCCGCGACCATGCCCCACATGCAAAGGACCTGTTGGATTCGCAGAAACAAATTCAACAATCACTTTCTGGCCGGCACCTATCTCAGCATGGCCAAAACTGCTGCCTTCGGAAAGAACATCCCGTACTACCTGGTATAAAGGTTCATCGGTGAGAAAAAAGTTTATAAAACCCGGCCCCGCCAGCTCGACCTTTGCAACAATGTTTGAAGCAGGCAGCCTGTCTACAATAAGCTGCGCCAGAACTCGCGGTGCGCATCGCGCATGTTTTGACAGCACCATCGCCGCGTTACATGAAAAGTCTCCATGTTCTTTCTGACGTGTCCGCTCAATATTTATTTCGGGCAAGTCCAATGCCGGCAGTTCATCATTGGCGATCAATGCCTTCAGCGAGTCAGTAACCAGTTCACGTAGCTGTTGTTTCAACTTCATATTGCGTATCTCTGTGTCTCTTCAGACGCTAAGCAGGGGGTGCGGATTGTAACACCTCCTATTTAACAGTTAGAAGAGCGGTGGATAAACATGCTGTTAATAAAGATCAATCGGATCGACATCGAGCGACCAGCGGACTTTACGTGACTGGCGCGCAGATTCTATCGTACTGCGCCAATGATTTAAGAAAGCGTGCAAAGGACTTCTTGTGCTTGCCTGCACCAGCAGCTGGGCACGGTAGCGCCCTGCCCTTTTTTCCATCGCTGACGGAATTGGTTCTGACAGGCTCACAGGTTTCATCTGTGGATTCGTTGCAATGAGGTCTTTTGCCTGCTTGTACATCTGTTCGAGAAACTTCATTGCTTCCGATTGTTCCAGTGCTTCTGCGCGCAGCAGCGCGATATGAGTAAAGGGCGGATACTCTGCCAGCTTTCTTTCCTGCAGTGCCATCTCAGCAAACTCTCGGTAATCATGTTTTGCAATTACCTGCATCCAGGGGCTATCTGGAAAACGGGTCTGCAACAGGGCCATGCCTCGTTTATCAGCACGACCTGCCCTGCCGGCCACTTGTGTAATCAGCTGGAACAACCTTTCATTTGCACGAAAATCAGAAGAGAACAGTAACTGATCACTATCGAGTATGCCGACCAGTTTCAAGTTTGGAAAATCATGTCCTTTGGACAACATTTGCGTACCCACCAGCACTTCGGCTTCTCCGCTTTGCGCCCTCTGCAACCGCTCTTCAAGCTCACCCTTTAGTCTTGTTGTATCTCTGTCGATTCGCTCTATCGAAGCGTCCGGCACCATCTGCTGTATCGCCTGGTGAATATTTTCTGTGCCCTGACCGATAGTCACCATTTCATCGCCACCACAATCCGGACAGCATTCAGGCCAGCGGTTTGTTTTACCGCAATGGTGACACACCAGCCGCCCCTGTTTCTGGTGCCAGGTCATACGTGCATCACAGCGTGAACACTGGATCAGCGCATTGCATTCCTTGCAGCAAACTGCAGGTGCAAATCCACGCCGGTTGATAAACAGCAAACTCTGTTCGCCCTGCTTGCAGCACTTTCTGACGCCTTCGCGCAGGGGAATGCTAATGCCGCTCTCAATTGGCTGTTTTTCCAGGTCAAGAAGATATATATCAGGCAGCCCACCAGCCGTTGCACGCTGCTCCAGGGTTAGCAGCTTAAACTTACCCTGCTTTGCATTGTGCCAGCTTTCCAGTGACGGAGTGGCACTGCCCATAACAACCGGTATTGCTTCCATGCTGGCGCGTTTGATAGCGACATCACGTGCGTGATATCTAAAACCATCCTGCTGCTTAAATGAAGCATCATGTTCCTCATCAAGGATAATGATTCCCGGTCGCGCCAGTGGTACAAAGACGGCTGATCGTGTGCCAATAAGAATAGATGACACACCCAGGCGTGCCCTGTTCCATGCCTGCATCCGCTGTCTATCAGACATACCTGAATGAAGCACATCAATGACCACCTTAAAGCGCTCTCGGAAACGACCAACCAGCTGGGGTGTCAGGCTGATCTCGGGAACCAGCACAAGTGCCTGCCGCTTATTCGCCAGCACATCAGAAATACATTGGAGGTAGACTTCTGTCTTACCACTGCCTGTGATGCCGAATAATAAAAAACAATTAAATTTAACCAGGCTTGCTGTAATGCTGTCGATGGCTTGTTGCTGATCTTTTGTTGCTTTTAGAGCAGGCAAAGCCGCTCCCTCCTCAGCAGATAAGTTGTTCTCTACTCTCTCTACCAGTCCTTTCTTCTCCAGCGCAGCAATGGCTGCTCTCCAGTTGCTAGATGCAAGTTTCAGTGACTCAGGCCCGAGGGCCTGCTGCTTCTCAGAGAATATTTCTAACAGGCGATGTTGCACCGGCGCACGTCCCGGGCCCTGAAGAAACACTTCATTGCCGGCATCTGAAATCCGCCAGTATGGGGTTTCTGTGGCTTTTAATGATTTACCAGCGCGGAGAAATTTTGGCAGGGCACTAAAATAGACATCCCCGGGTGGGTGTAGGTAATAATCAGCTACCCAGCTGAGAAACTCAAGATGCCTGGGCTGTAGTAAGGGCTCACTATCTAGAATCTCCTCGACAAATTTGAGTTTTTTCATATCCAGTGACGTTGAATCACTGATATCAATGACCAGTCCTGTCAGCACACGACTACCAAAGCCAACCCGCACGCGGCAGCCTGGCCGGGGAACAGGCAGGGCGGACGGTAAACTATAATCAAATAGACTGCGTACAGGGACAGGCAGTGCAACCTTCATAATGGTTAGATGATCTGCCCGTATATCAGCAGATTCCGACAACTTATCGGACACGGAATCAACCATTTGTTAATTTGACATTACGCCTTAAAAATATTATGCAGAAAAAAATTTTCACGACCTTTTCAGCCTGTGGATAACTTTGTTAGTAAACAGCATAAAATGGCCTGTAGACAGGCTTACAGGAAGTGTTAGCCTAAAAAGATAAAAATTTAATAATGATGATTAATACCAATAAAAACAATATGTTAAATCATTTGCTAATATAGCTATATTACGCTTGCCCTAGTTTATTACATCTATCAGACAGATTCCTAAATATGTGAATAAGTGTTTGTTTATGGAAGAACGAAGTATCAATCACTTAGGCAGGATAGCTAATCCTTAACAGATCGATTTGGCCTTAAAAGTCATTTATTACTAAGTAAAAACCACTAGTATTTCAATCAGGAATACATTGAATAAATAATGCCATTCAAAACTTTTAATAAGCGCACAATGTGCATCCATGACAATAAATTATGCCACCTCTTTCCCCTTGTTTTCCTCTGTATAGAAAGGCAGGATTATATTAAACAGCCTGCACCTGTAGACAAATGACAACAGATATACAATTACAGCAAGTAATCTCTGATTCAATCAGTCAAGTAACAGGCCAGCCATTTACTATTGAACACCTAAAAGGTACTTCAGGTGGCTGTATCAACCATGCCTATGT
>JARFQI010000082.1 GCA_029287855.1 Arenicellales bacterium
AATTAACGCTTTTAGCCGACGACTGTCCTTGATAATTGATGGTGTTAGGCTATGTTTTAGGTGTACGCAATCGAATTTAGAAAATATCGAGACATGAAGAGAATGATTATCAATCTGGCAAATCAGGAAGCGGCATCATGAAAAGTTTAAAAATGATGCTGTTGCTTGTACTGCTGCTTGGTTCTGTTTCTGCCTCTGCAATGACATATGAGAAATACAAATGGCTCAAAAATATTGCGACAGCTACCGAGGGCACGATGGAGGCCGTTACTCTAACTGTTTACCTTGCTGTGGTTGCTAAAACTTATAGAGATACAAACCTTAGCTTGAAAAAACGAGGGAAGACACCTCTTTATTGTCAACCAAAGACAATTAGTCTAAATCACGACACCGTTACTGAAATTATTGAAACAGAGGCTGAAATGACTACACAGAGTGGTACTGGCATAGATTCAGCTTCAATAAGCACTATTTTGCTGGAAGGCTTGAGGGAAACATACCCCTGCACGATTCATTCAGCGCAGAAATGAGCAATTAGTCGTCTATTCGTCCAAATCAAATAATGTCTTCGGTGGACTGCTCTTCTCCATCCGCCCCCTGCCCCTGCTCAATACTGCCCCGACAAGAAATATTGTTAGTGTGCCGATTATTATAGTCATAAAGCTATGCAATGGGTTGGCCCACCAGGCTTCCTGCGCGGGAGAAAGACTTGCCCAGGTAATTACCAGCACGCCAATGACGACCGCTGTTGCGGCTTCGAATGACCGCGCTCTTCGTGATAATACACCGAGCAGAAACAGGCCCAGCATACCCCCGGAGAAGATACCGGCCAGTGACCACCAGGCATCCAGTGCGCCTTTTATCGAGATCATCAGCAGCGCGGTAGATGTCCCCAGCACGCCAAGGACAAGAGTCATTCCGCGAAGAAATTTTATCTGACTGCCTGGGGTAGCTTGAGGCTTTAATAACCTCAGGTAGACGTCGTTCATCAACAGGCTGGCCGATGAATTCATCGAGGTGTCTGCCGAGCTCATGGCGGCGGCGAACAGCGCGGCAATCACCAGGCCGGTCAGGCCGGCCGGCAGTTCATTGACGATGAAATGAGGAAACACACGGTCGCCGGTAACTTCGTTTGGCAAGACACCGAGGTTGAGCTGATAAAAGGCGAAAAGTGCAGTGCCAAGAAACAGGAACAGAGCACTGACCGGGATATAGGTCAATGCGCCTATCCAGACTGAGCGCCTGGCATCGCTCAGTGACCGCGCGGTCTGGTAGCGCTGTACATAACTCTGATCGATACCGAAGTTCTGCAGGTTAATAAAGATGCCGTAAAGCATGACAAGCCAGAAGCCCTGCTCGGTAAACGTCAGATCGAAGCTGCCGAGCGATGTCTTATCTGCTGCACTGGCAATGTCGATGATCTGTCCCAGGCCGCCGGGCATTATCCAGATGATGGTAAGCAGGGAAACCAGTGCACCCAGTGTCAGGATCACACTCTGAATCGCGTCTGTCCAGATTACCGCCTCTATGCCACCGACAAAGGTATACAGGGTTACCAGGATGCCGGTGATGATAATGATGGCAGGCAAGTCCCAGCCGGTCAGTGTTTCCATTGCCAGTGCCACGAGGAAGAAAATAGTCCCCATGCGTGCCAGTTGGGTCAGCAGGTAGAAAACCAGTGCATAGAGTCTTGCCCATAAGCCGAACCGTCGCTCGAGGTAGGCGTAGGCCGAGACATCGCCGGTTGAGCGGTACAGTGGGATGAACCAGCGTGTGGCCACCCACGCCGCGAAGGGTAGCGACAGCGAAAATACGAAAGCACTCCAGTTAGAAGCATAGGCTTTTCCCGGTAATGCCAGAAAGGAAATTGATGACAGGTAGGTGCCAAATATTGACAGGCCAACGACCCAGCCGGGCAGGCGCCTGTGCGCCACCATAAATCCTTCAACATCCGATGAGCGACGATAGAAAAGACAGCCAAACCCGGTGACCAGCAGCACATAGACTATAAGAACAATGATGTCGAGATTCTGCATAAAGATCCTGTTACGAATTACGATTCAGGTTTTACGTAATGCAACTGCGGTCACACTAACTTGATTTTCATCGTCATGCCGGACTTGATCCGGCATCCAGTAAATCGTTGAAATACATAGATTCCGGATCTAGTCCGGAATGGCAGCCTGTTTGATTTTCGTGTTTCATAAGCAGCTAATCATTCAATGAATCAGAGATATCAGCATATGTTCATTCACAATAGATTTTTAAATGGGACAGTAGTAACGAAATAAATAAAAAACGTAACACGTAACACATTGCTATTCTTTATTCTCTATATCATTGCCACGAAATACAGTAAGCTCTTCTAACAACCAGTCCTGCGAGCGCATCTCTTTTCCATCAGGACACTTCACTGTGTAGTACTTGCCACTCATGGTGCTTTTAGTGGCTGAATATTCGATAAATGCTTCTGTAGTAGTGATGTCATCGGCAAAATAATCATACTTTTTCTGAATATGCGAGGCAGCCTCTTCGCCCTCGTGTTCATTACCGTTACGGATCATCAGGCAATCCGACTGGCGCACGAATGCTAGAAGATGTTCAACTTCCGGTTTCTGTTCAGGCGGTACATCGGCAAAAGTGCTAACGGTAAAAGTCAGGAATAATGTTGTTAGAAGATGTTTCATTGATTTAGACCGTTCCAAGTTCCAAGTTGATGATTGTAACCTTTCCTCTTTTCGCTTTCCCCTTTTTATCCTTCACTATTACATTCACTTCGCCTTTGTAATTTTCAAGCTTGACAGTTGAATCTTGAAACTTGAAACTGCAACTCAATGAACTTAAACAAATTCAGCCGCATCATTGGCCTTGCTGGTGTCGATGCCAGCGAAAACAATCGCGCACAATACACAGCAAAACTCCTCGAATGGCCAATGATGGGGATAGCCCTGTGGATACTTATCGAGTGGTACCTGGGCGCTAAAGGCCTGTCATCCCATGCACTATCTATTTTCACCAACTGGCTTGTCTTTCTGGGATTTTCATTTGAAGTCGCACTCCTTACCTCACTGGTAAATGACAAGATTCTGTACTTACGTACAAACTGGATGAATCTGTTAATCATTATTTTAGGCATTCCCATTATTCTCGAAGGTGGAGAAATGGCAGCCACCCTGCGTAGCATGCGCGTCTTGATTGCGGTTCAGGTGTTCGTCAACGCCAGCAGTACTTTTCGTGAACTGCTGGCACGAAATCACCTGGGTACAACCCTCGGCGTAAGTCTCATTATTATGACAATCGCCGGAATGCTGGTCGCCGGTATTGATCCAGGAATCGAATCAGTATGGGAAGGACTATGGTGGGCCTGGGTGACCATAACGACTGTTGGCTATGGTGACGTGGTACCGGTCACTGGTGAAGGCAGATTGATCGGAGCCATATTGATACTGATAGGGGTTGGGTTATTTGCCATGTTGACAGCCAGCATCTCTGTATTGTTCATCTCACGCAGCGACGAGGAAATGGAAGAAAATCTAGAACAGCAAATGCGGAAAAATGAAACCAAGGCCATGGCACAGCTCAGCAGGATTGAAAAAAAGATGGAGAAACTTGAGCAGCAACTTGGGCAGCTGCTGGAGAGGGAAAGGGAAAGGTAAAGGTAAGTTTTAAGTATTAATTGATCAAAGTTCATATGAAAAAATAGTAGGCCTGGTGTCGATCTGATGTTTATTACGCTTCGAGAACAATAGTTACACGCCGTCATCCCGGCGAATGACGTAATCCGCAATACCACGTTAAGCTCTGTAGTTGCCAGCTGAGAGTTGAGATCTGGAAGCTTTTATTACAAAATCAGCGCAGATCAGGAGTATAATCCTCATTTATAGGCATAATTAATGCTGATCACACACGTTTCTGAGCGCTTTCCTGGAATACTTACAATGCTTATGTTGTTATTCGCCGCTCTCAAGATCCCCCCTTCATCCGTTATTGGAGTCAGACCCCATGAAAAATAATATTATTCAAAGAGCCGGTATGCTTATTACCCTTCTCTTACTTATTTCTGCCAGTGCCTGGTCGGCAGACACACTGAAACCTTTTGAGCTAGTGTCCAATGAAGCAGCCGACTTTAGTGGCGTTGTCGATGCAACTAAAAACAAATTACAGTCAGGTGGCTTCACACTTGCTGGCGAGTACTCACCCTATGATGGTGCCCATATATTCGTTGTAACCAATGATGAACTTCAGGCTGCAGCTGCTAAATCCGACTTCGGCGGTTATGGCTCGGTTATCCGGGTGGCCGTCACCAAAAATGCTGATAAGGTAGAAGTTTCTTATAGCAATCCAATGTACTGGTCTAATGCATTCCGAATTCCAGCCGACCTCACTGCCGTCGCTGAGAAAATGACTGCCGCACTGGGCAAAGGTGAACCCTTCGGTTCCGAAAAAGGCCTCACTGCAGAAAAGCTTAAGAAATACCACTACAAAATGCTTATGCCATATTTTGATGATCCTGATACCCTGGGTAAATTTGATTCATTTGCAGATGCGATGGAAAAAATAAATAAAAACCTGGC
>JARFQI010000101.1 GCA_029287855.1 Arenicellales bacterium
CTAATAAATTAAAAAACAACAGTTTGCTCTATAGCAGCCTTGGCATCCGTTTTGATTTCAAAAACGGCAAACTGAATATAATCCGTGTTTTCCCAGCTAAAAAGTAGCATCCCCAATTTTCCTTAAACACTCGTAGACTGAGCTTGAATGGGTATAGAGATCGAACGGAAATTTCTGGTGATCAATGATCACTGGAAAATCGATGCGGATGACGGGACAGACTTCAAGCAAGGCTACCTCACACAAGCTGGCAGCTGCTCGGTGCGAGTTCGCAAAGAAGGTGACAAAGCGAACCTGAATATCAAATCTGCAGAGATTGGCATTCAGCGTCAGGAATTCGAATACCCTATTCCGGTGGATGAAGCAGATGAGCTACTCGACCTTTTCTGTCCCCGAACAGTCAGCAAAAAGCGATTCGAAGTGAGTTACGCCGGCAAAACCTGGGAAATCGATGTTTTTGAAAAGGATAACCAGGGATTGATTGTTGCTGAAATCGAACTCGACTCTCCTGACGAAGCCTTTGAACTCCCTCCCTGGATTGGAGATGAAGTGTCTGCAGAGGCTCGCTACTATAATAATGAACTGGCCAGAAACCCGTACTCTGAATGGGTAGATAAATAAATTTGATAACAAGTCTTGCTTGCGTAGATTTGCAAGACTATCATGCAGGAACGGGAGAATAACAACTAAGGCATTCTAGCCAGCAATAGGAGAGACAGGCTTCGACAGATGAAAGACGCTCCTCCACGCTTTCATTCCGACACCCTGATGCTTGATAGCAGCAGAGATTATGTAGACGACCTCTATCGTCAATATCAGGCTGATCCATCATCGGTTTCTGACGACTGGCAAATCATGTTTGCCCAGCTGGACAATGATCTGGCTCAGCATACCTCCAACCTACCGACAGGCAATTTCCAGCCGATGGCAGGAACAGATGACGATGTCACCTATACGCAGTCGTTAGTCTTGCGAATGATCAATGCCTACCGGTATCGCGGCCATCTGAAAGCCAGAATTGACCCGATAGGGGTACTTATTCGCCCTGATATACCTGATCTGGACCCAGCCTTTTATCAGCTTACTGAGGCAGATATGGAAACGACATTCCATACTGGCTCAATGTTTGCTCCTGAATTCCTGCCGCTGCGAGAAATTATCGATCGACTAAGGAAGGCCTATACCGGCAGCATTGGTGCGGAGTACATGCACATCTCCGATACCCCCAAGAAACGCTGGATTCAGGCACGGCTCGAGGATATCAAAAACCCTGAGATAACCAGTAACGAAAGAAAAATTCACATACTCGAACGATTAACCGCCGCTGAAGGTCTCGAGCAATATCTCAATTCACGCTATGTCGGGCAGAAGCGATTCTCCATCGAAGGCGGCGAAAGCATGATCCCGTTGCTTGATGAATTGATACAACATAGCGGTACACAGGGCGTTAAAGAAATTGTCCTCGGCATGGCTCATCGTGGGCGGCTAAACGTACTGATCAACATCATGGGGAAGTCTCCCGAAGAATTGTTCAAAGAATTCGAGGGCAAGAAAGAAATCAAAGGTGGCTCCGGTGACGTCAAATATCACATGGGATTTTCATCAGACATAGAAACTGACGGTGGTCCGGTGCATCTTGCCCTGGCTTTCAATCCGTCACATCTCGAAGTGGTTAATCCAGTTGTAATTGGTGCAGTGAAGGCCCGGCAAGTTCGACGTCATGACGACAATCATGAGGAGGTGCTACCGGTGCTGATTCATGGTGACGCTGCGTTTTCGGGCCAGGGCGTAGTGATGGAAACTTTCAACATGTCACTGGCCAGGGGCTTCCACACGGGTGGCACCATCCACCTGATCCATAACAACCAGATTGGATTTACCACCAGTAATCCGATGGATGCGCGTTCGACACCCTACTGCTCCGAAGTAGCTAAAATGGTTGAAGCGCCTATTTTCCATGTTAATGGCGATGACCCCGAGGCGGTAATCTTCGTTACACAACTGGCTCTTGACTACCGTAAGCAATTTAAATGTGACGTCGTCGTCGATGTAATCTGTTATCGCCGCCATGGTCATAGCGAAGCCGATGAGCCGTCGGTGACACAGCCTGTCATGTATTCACAAATTGCGGCTACTCCCACTGCGCGTGAACTCTATGCTCGAAAGCTTCAGGCAGAAAATATTATTGACGGAGAGACGGCAAAAAAACTTCAAAATACTTACCGCGATAATATTCACGATGGAAAGTTTGTTGCATCGAAGATTCTGCATGGCCTTGACCACCCTTACAAAGTTGACTGGTCAAAATATCGCAATAAAGATTTTCAGGAACCCATCGATACAAGCGTCGATATTGATAAAATTCATAGTTTATGCAGCCAGATACAAAAACTCCCCCAGGGTTTTAGTTTACATCCCCGCGTATTACAGATCATTGAAGACCGACGTAAAATGGCCAGCGGGGGTCTGCCGATAAACTGGGGTTTTGCCGAAACAATGGCCTATGCCACCCTGCTGGATGAAGGTTACTCGGTACGAATAAGTGGTCAGGATAGTGGCCGCGGAAC
>JARFQI010000127.1 GCA_029287855.1 Arenicellales bacterium
TATGGAAATCGCCCACTGGTTTAGTGAATAAGTAAGAACGAGACAGAGGTTGAACATGTATCAAGGTAGCTTGCCACCCCGTCAGGGCCTTTATGACCCGCAAAATGAACACGACAACTGTGGTGTTGGATTTGTAGCGGACATCAAAGGACGCAAAAGTCACCGTATTATTGAGCAGGGCCTTGAAATCCTGCGCAATCTAACCCATCGAGGGGCGGTTGGTGCAGATAAACTGGCAGGAGACGGTGCGGGCATATTAATGCAGATACCGGATACCTTCCTTCGCGGGGTCTGTGCGGATATCAACATCACACTACCTGACGTGGGCAAATATGGAGTTGGCATGGTATTTTTGCCATCGGACACAACGACAGCCGAAAAATGTATAGAGTGGATAGAAGCATCTATACATCAGGAAGGACAGTCTTTACTTGGATGGCGAGATGTACCGGTCGACAACAATGGTCTTGGCCACACAGTCCTGCCGACCGAGCCGGTTATCCGGCAGGTATTTATTGGGCGTGGCGACAACTGCATCGACCAGAATGCCTTTGAACGCAAGCTATTTATAATTCGTAAGCTGATCGAAAACACCGTTTTTGAAGCCGGACTGCCTGACGGCAAGGATTTCTATATTGCATCCATGTCAACTCGCACATTACTGTACAAAGGCATGCTGCTGGCAAACCAGGTAGGATCATTTTACCAGGACCTCAGCGATCAGCGCATGGAAAGCGCCCTGGCGCTGGTTCACCAACGTTTTTCAACAAACACTTTCCCTACCTGGGACCTGGCTCAGCCTTTCCGGATGATTGCGCATAATGGCGAAATCAATACTGTGCGCGGCAATGTCAACTGGATGGCGGCCCGTCGACATTCAATGGCATCCGAAGTGTTCGGTGATGACCTGGAAAAAATCTGGCCTTTGATTTCTGAAAACCAGTCTGATTCAGCCTGTTTCGATAACGCCCTGGAACTGCTTACACTCGGCGGTTATTCAATGTCTCATGCGATGATGATGCTAATCCCTGAAGCATGGTCAGGCAATCCGCTGATGGACGATAAAAGACGCGCATTTTATGAATATCATGCTGCACTGATGGAGCCCTGGGATGGCCCGGCAGCGGTCGCTTTCACCGATGGGCGCCAGATCGGCGCCACGCTCGATCGAAATGGTTTACGTCCAGCACGCTACCTGATTACAGAAGACAACCTGGTACTGATGGCATCCGAGATGGGCGTACTCGATATTCCGGAAGAAAAAATCGTTAAAAAGTGGCGTCTGCAGCCTGGCAAAATGTTTCTCATTGATCTCGAGCAGGGACGCATCATTGACGACCAGGAGTTAAAGTCAGAGATAAGCGGCAACAATCCATACCAGGAATGGTTGGATAAATCTCAAATTAAAGTTGAAAAGCTGCACACCGCTGTCAGTGCAATGGAACCTGATCCAGATACATTGCTTGACCTCCAGCAGGCTTTTGGCTACACACAGGAGGATATCAAGTTCCTGTTAACGCCGATGGCGATCACTGGACAGGAAGCGACTGGCTCGATGGGTGCAGATAACCCACCGGCTGTACTGTCGAATCGAGCAAAACATCTGTCGAACTTCTTCAAGCAGAATTTCGCCCAGGTCACAAATCCACCAATCGACCCTATACGTGAAGAAATTGTCATGTCGCTGGTGTCACTGGTTGGCCCAAGATCAAATCTTCTCGGCCTGCATGAAGCCGGTTCACATATGCGCCTGGAAGTGTCTCAGCCGATTCTTGGCAATTCCGAGCTTGAGGCCATACGTCATATCGAAGAAACAAGTAATGGGGCCTTTCGAACAATTACACTGGATATTTGCTATCCTGCATCACAGGGTGCAGACGGTATGCAGCAGGCCATCGAGGCACTATGCAAAAAATCCGAAGACTCGGTCAATGACGGCAATAACATCCTGATTCTTTCAGACCGTAATATGGATGAAGACAACATTGCCATCCCCGCGTTGCTGGCAACGTCTGCAGTTCATCATCACCTGATCAGAAGCGGCTTGCGCACCAGTTCCGGACTGGTAGTAGAGACTGGAGCAGCACTCGAAGTTCATCATTTCGCTACCCTGGCGGGTTACGGTGCAGAAGCGATCAACCCCTACCTCGCGATTGAAACTCTGCGTTCCATGACACCTGCACAACTTGATGGACTTGAGTTTAAAGAAGCACGTTCACGCTACATCAAGGCACTCGGTAAAGGGCTTAAAAAGGTTATGTCGAAAATGGGCATATCGACTTACCAGTCCTACTGTGGCGCACAGATATTTGATGCTGTCGGATTAACCTCTGAATTTGTCGGAAAGTACTTCACTGGCACTACCAGTACAATTGAAGGCGTTGGCCTTAATGCGATCGCAGAATCAGCGGTTGAGTGGCATAAAAATGCCTATGGAAACCGGGAAATTTACCGCAATCATCTTGATGTTGGCGGCGATTACGCCTTTCGACTGCGCGGTGAAAGTCACGTCTGGACGCCGGACACCATTGCTAAGCTGCAGCATGCAACCCGTGCCAATGATGCCAAAAGCTTTGCTGAATTCTCACGATTAATCAACGAGCAGAATAAAGACCTGAAGACGCTGCGCGGCCTGTTTGAAATTGATACCTCTGGTGAATCTGTGCCGCTGGATGAAGTGGAACCTGCCAAAGAAATCGTCAGGAGATTCGCCACCGGCGCCATGTCATACGGCTCGATTTCCTATGAAGCGCATTCCACACTGGCCATTGCAATGAACCGTATCGGTGGAAAATCCAATACCGGTGAAGGCGGTGAAGAAAGCAGCCGCTTTAAGCAGATGGAAAATGGTGATTCCGCGCGTTCTGCAATCAAGCAGGTTGCCTCGGGCCGCTTTGGTGTAACCACCGAATACCTGGTCAATGCCGATGATATTCAGATCAAAATGGCACAGGGTGCAAAACCGGGTGAAGGCGGACAGCTGCCGGGTCACAAAGTCAACGCGGAAATTGCCCGTGTACGACATTCAACTCCCGGGGTAGGTCTCATCTCACCACCGCCACATCATGACATTTATTCGATTGAAGACCTTGCTCAACTGATTTTTGATCTGAAAAACGTTAACCCGCAGGCACGCATCAGTGTAAAACTGGTGTCTGAAGTCGGAGTTGGTACGGTTGCTGCCGGTGTATCCAAGGCACATGCCGATCATGTCACCATCGCTGGTTATGACGGCGGAACAGGCGCCAGCCCGCTGACTTCGATTAAGCATGCTGGAAGCCCGTGGGAAATAGGCCTTGCAGAAACACACCAGACACTGGTTTTGAATAACCTGCGCAGCCGTATCGTGGTTCAGGTAGATGGCGGTATGCGTACCGGCCGAGATGTTGTGATTGGCGCCCTGCTGGGTGCTGATGAATTTGGTTTTGCTACCGCACCGCTCATAGTTGAAGGCTGCATCATGATGCGTAAATGCCATCTCAATACCTGCCCGGTCGGCGTTGCCACCCAGGACCCGGAGCTACGCAAACGATTTACCGGCAAACCTGAACACGTGGTGAACTATTTCTTCTTCGTCGCTGAAGAAATCCGTCAGCTGATGGCACAGATGGGATACCGCAAATTCGATGAAATGATCGGCCAGATGGACCGCTTGAATATGCGCAAGGCGATCAATCACTGGAAGGCCGAAGGTCTGGATTATTCCCGACTGCTGCATAAACCTGCAGCCAATTCTCCTGAAGACATTTATCACACCATAGAACAGGATCATGGACTGGATAAAATCATCGATAACACACTGATAGAGCAGGCACAGCCAGCACTGAATAATAGTGAATATGTAAGCATCGAGACTGATATCCACAATTACAATCGCAGTTTTGGCACTATGCTTTCAGGGAAGCTGGCACAAAAACATGGCATGGCTGGCCTTCCTGATGACAGCATTCATATCAGGGCAAAAGGCACAGCAGGACAGAGTCTCGGCGCTTTCCTTGCACGCGGAATTACGATAGAGCTTTCTGGCGAAGGCAACGATTATGTTGGTAAAGGCCTTAGTGGTGGACGCATCATCATCTACCCGCCTGCTGAATCGCCGATTGTGGCAGAAGAAAATATTATCGTCGGCAACACCGTATTGTATGGCGCCATTCAAGGTGAATGCTTCTTCAGCGGCGTCGCAGGTGAGCGCTTTGCTGTGCGTAATTCCGGTGCTACGGCAGTTGTTGAAGCCGTCGGCGATCATGGTTGTGAATACATGACTGGTGGCGTTGTTGTGGTGCTTGGCTCCACTGGTCGCAATTTTGCTGCCGGCATGAGTGGCGGTATTGCCTATGTTCTCGATATCAACGGCGACTTCGAATCACATTGCAACCTGGCACAGGTTGAACTTGAGCCAATCGCCGAAGAAGATGATGCCCTCGAAGCACTGGATCATCAGGGTGGCGATCTGGAAACTCACGGCAGAGTCGATGTCAGCCACGACATGACCCGTTTCGATGCCATCAGGCTTCACCAGCTGATTGAGCAGCACCTGCATTACACGAACAGCAACCGCGCACGCGAAATTCTTGAGAGCTGGACTGACTACCTGCCTCGCTTCGTCAAAGTCATGCCGGTTGAATACCGGCGCGCCCTGCTGGAAATGAGTGCAAAAAAACAAAGTGCCGCTATTAATCCGTAAACGCAT
>JARFQI010000001.1 GCA_029287855.1 Arenicellales bacterium
CCTCTACATGTCGCTGGGCAGTACCGGTGAAGCGCCATTCAGCAGGTGATGAGCCGACAGGTGACAGCATACCTTCCTCGACCATCTCGATAATGGTCTCAGCCTGAACTGCACAGCACTGGCAAAGGTCAGCGAGAGTGAATTCAAAATGTTCGTCCAGAATCTCGATTTGCATAGATTGAATTGACATATTTATACTCCCAACCGGCTGCGTGGGTTAAAACTCATTTCTTCCTGCATGCGGCGATACAGCTCTTTCTGCTCTTCGGTTTTAGCCTCGGGCGTTTCAATCTTGAGCACCACGTATTGATCACCTTTATTTTTGCCAGGTAGTCCTCGCCCTTTTAAGCGCAGTTTGCTCCCGCTCTGTGATCCTGCAGGTATTTTCATTTCTACTTTTCCACCGAGGGTAGGTATCGAAACCTTCTCACCCAGAGCCGTTTCCCATGGAGCCACAGGCAGGTCGACATAAATGTCATGCCCAACGACACTATAGATTGGGTGCGGCATGAGATCAATTTCGAGGTAGAGATCACCGGCAGGGGCATCACCCATGCCCGGGCCGCCCTGGCCGCGAAGCCGAATCCGTTGACCTTGCGTAACACCTTTAGGAATTTTTACATGAAGATTGCGGTCTCGTGTTACAACGTGCCCGCCAGCATCGACCTCGGGCATTTTCAGGGTGATGGTTCTTTCTGCACCGTGGTAGGCATCGTCAATCGTTACGCCAACTTTTGCATGGTGATCTTCACCTTTCATTTGAAAACCACGTTGCTGTTCCTGGCGAAACCCACCAGCACCAGAACGCCCGAACAGGTCTTCAAAAAAATCACTGAACTGAGCTGAGTCGGCTCCTGTATATCCGCCACCACTGTACTCAAAACCATCCTGCCATCCTGGCGGCGGCTGGAAATCCTGACCTTGCTGCCAGTTAGAACCCAACTGGTCATAGGCTGCTCGCTTTTCAGGGTCTTTCAGAACCTCATAAGCCTCTCCGACTTCTTTGAAACGCGCTTCGGCATCAGGTTCCTTGCTAACGTCGGGATGATATTTGCGAGCCAGCTTTCGATAAGCGCGCTTGATTTCATCCTGTGTTGCCTCTCGATCAAGGCCCATGATTTCATAGTAGTCTCTGTATTCCATAAGTAGCCTTTTTAAATAGTCGCATGAAGCGGCTGATACCGTGAATAGGGTTGGAATTTATTGAATTAATATACATAAATAATATAGGGGCAAGAAGTCCAGAAGCAACAGAATCTGTCAAAAAAATTCTGAATGAGGTATTGTTTCACCTGGTGTTATTTACAATCGGTCTATAGAAAAAATGACAACAAAAGATCAGACAATGCTCGCTTCTGCAACCGGGTTAATGTGGAAGGTGATAGAGAGTTATGGGTTGGACCCTGAGCCTTATTTCCGCAAGGCTCGTATTGACCCGCGTTTGATCAATGACCCACAGGCCAGATTCAGTTTAACTCTGATAGACAGGGCTTATCGTGAACTCTATGAAACAGTCAATGACCCTTGCATGGGATTGAAGGTTGCCAGTCTATGGCACCCTTCGAACCTGGCGTCGCTGGGTTATGCATGGCTGGCAAGTTCTACGCTCTATACAGCACTGAATCGTCTTTCTCGCTATGTTCGCATTATCAATGATGCCATAGCAGTCGGTCTCGAAGAACAGGGCGATAACCTGGTGATCACTATTACTTCTGATGACAGGGAGATGCCGGCTTATTACCAGGAAGATTCGTCATCGGCAATTTTAATGAGTATGTGTCGTGCTAATTACGGTGTGGAACTGAATCCGGTGTCGGTTAGTTTCAAACATCCAGGCTCGGCCTGCAGCGGTGAATACTACAGCTTCTTTCGCTGTCCCGTAGAGTTTGGCGCCGAATTCAACCAGATTGTCCTGCCTCTTGATGTAGTAAACAAACCACTCACCAGTTCTAACCCACAACTGGCACAGATTAATGACCAGGTGATGATCAATTACCTGGCCAGGCTGGACAAGGAAGATATAGTTCAGCAAGTGAAAGCAGCGATTATCGATCAACTGCCTTCAGGCAATGTTACAGAGGACACTGTGGCGGAGGCAGTCTATACCAGCAAGCGCAGCTTGCAGCGGAAATTGAACGAGAAAGGAACCACCTTCAAAACAATACTGACAGAAGTCAGGCAGGATCTTGCCCTGAAATATATACATGACCGCAAGCTGACCCTCACGGAAATCTCTTTTATGCTCGGATTTTCAGAAATGAGTTCCTTCTCCAGGGCCTTCAAGCGATGGACCGGTGAATCACCGAAAGAGTTTCGCCGCCTCGATTAGGGTGTTGCTATCAGGTATAAGACTGTTATTAAGAGTTAACTCTAACTTTGCTATTAAACCGGCAATAATACTGCAATCTTAATGCAGCAGTATTTCATCACTTCCAAAGTCCAGGTATTTACTCAGGCAGTATACCTCTCTTGCTATATCTTAACCGATTCAGTTTTCCATGCTATCAAATGACGCACGTATTTGGTGCAGTTTCAGAGCAATGTGCACATATCCCTCAGCCATATTCACCACAAAGGCACGGCAGCAGGAATGCTGGATAAGCTTATAAATCAAGCATAATCAGTATTTTTCAGAGAACAGGGCGATTGAACAACCTGGTGGCATACTAATTGCTTTCTTAATATATAAATTTTGAAGCTGTTTTTTTGCCAGCAGGACGACCTGGCTGGCTTTGTTAAATTGTCCGGGACGACCCGAGGTACATCGTGATGAAGCCAGTCATGAAATATGCGGATGGTCTGTGGCCAAACATGTTGGCGCTGCTCTATGTATTATTCGCCTATAGCTTTGGTATCTATTCGATCACAGCAGATGTGCTGCTATTGAATTTCTGTGGGTCCTTGCTGTTAGCACATAGCATGGTGATTGCCGCCTACATGGTGCATGAATGCGCGCACAATACAGTTTTTAGCAGCAACACCGCGAATGCACGACTGGGTGGATTACTTAACTGGTTTACCGGTGCCTGTTACGGTGATTATGATGATATCCGCAACAAGCATTTTCGCCACCATATAGATCGTGCTGACGTGGTGGCATTCGACTACCGACCCAGGTTCGCTGCGCACCCCTTGTTAATGAAGGTGCTGCGGGTGCTCGAGTGGTTTTATATACCTGCTGTTGAAATCCTTATGCATCTACTGGTGCTGATCGTGCCATTCGTTTTACCCAGTCGTCGGCACCGGAGGGCGCGTGTGCTTTGGGTACTGGTGCTTCGTCTGTCTGCATTTGCTGCACTGGTCTGGTATGCACCGCAGGCTGCATTTTTCTACCCGCTGGCCTATCTTTTATTTATGACTGTAATGCGGTTCATGGATACGCATCAGCACACCTACGAATTATTTGAAACACTGGAAAAGGAAAGGGGTGTCGAAGCAAAGCAGTTTGATCGGGACTTTGAACAGCGCAACACATTTTCCAACGTGTTTTCACTTAAGCATCCCTGGCTGAATTTGCTGGTGTTGAATTTCGGTTACCACAACGCGCACCATCTGAAACCGGTGACACCCTGGTATCGCCTGCCATCCCTGCATCGAGAAGCCTTCGGTGATGATTGCATCCAGGTTCTTCCTATTGTTCATTTATTGAGTGCTTATCATCGCTACCGCGTACCCCGTATGTTGAATGCCGATCCGGTTGACAGTGGCGTAGCAGAAAACAGGGGTGTTGATTTCATTGGTGTTGATGGCGTCTCATTCCTGACGGCGCACTAGGCACAATCATCCGGAAATTAAAATGACCCAGGTTCGCCGCTTCTGGCCATTGCTTACTGGAACACACCGTTATGAGAAAACCCTGTCAACGCGGGGACGGGGGCAGGGTGTTTATATCCAGGCACCGATACTTGCGTATCTGATCGAAACCGCCAACGGGCGAATTCTCTATGATGTCGGCTGTGACTACAGCAAGATCAACGACCCTGAGCTTAAGAAGCAGTACTATGAAAACGAGGCTTTCCCGTTTGGACCACCGGAGATGACGGAAGAGCAGCGATTGCATAACCGACTGTCCCACCTCGGCCTGCAGCCCGTAGATATTGACGTGGTGTTCATTGGACACCTGCATTTCGATCATGGAGGCGGCCTGTGTGACATGCAGCACGCAGATGTCCATGTGCATGAGCAGGAACTGGCTGCCGCGAAAGGGCAGGCTGATGATGCGTATTTCCAGGATGATTTCAGCGCAAACTATCACTGGCGGTTGAAAGACAGCGAATATGATCTTACCCCAGGTGTGCGCGCCATCGAGTCACCGGGCCATACTGCAGGGCATATGTCGATGCTGATTGAACTGCCAAAAGGACAGCCGATTATTCTCGCCGGGGATGCAGCAGATCTGCAGGAGAACATTGATGATGAGGTCGCCCCGGGACTATGCTGGAATGATCGCGAAGAACTGGCATTAAGCAGTATCCGAAAACTCAAGCAACTGGCTGCAGAAACAGGTGCGGAACTGTGGCCCAACCATGATTATGATTTTTATCGTCGTTGCCTGCCGTTTCCGGAATTCTACAGATAGCCATTCTGACAATGCCATGCAAATGAGGTTCTCACTACCAGTAGTAGTGCTGTTGTTAAGCTCTACCGGCTGGGGACTGACATGGCTGCCTCTGCGTTATTTCGAAAGTGCGGGTCTCGAAGGCCCGCCGCTGATATTTATCGCCTTTGCCAGCGCAGTGATGTTTCTCTTTCCCGCCTTCATCAGGCAATTTGATTGCTGGAAGAAAGGATTGCATCTGTTATTGCTGATCGCCGTGTTCGGTGGCATTGCTAATCTTTCATTTCAGTCTGCGCTTTACTACGGTGATGTCGTTCGTGTCATGATCCTGTTTTACCTGCTGCCAATCTGGAGCGTATTGGGTGGCCGGATATTTCTTGGTGAGCAGATCGATTTCCTGCGCATGGTGACACTGGCATCTGCCATTTGTGGTGGCTTTCTAATTCTTGGGGGCATGGAATTATTCACCAGGATGCCAGATATGATTGACATGCTGGCGATCCTTTCCGGTTTTTCTTTTGCCATGAATAACCTGGTCTTTCGGGCTGCCCAGTCAATACCTGTTACTAGCAAAGTGACGGCGATGTTTATTGGTGTTGCATTTTTCGTTGGAATCTTTCTTTACTTTCAGGCAAAGCCATTAGAATTACCCGGGTCTGATGTCACTTTTTTTGCCGTTCTCTACGGCGTGTTATGGTTGACGCTGATAACTTTTGGTACGCAATGGGGCGTAACCCACCTTGATGCCGGCAGGGCATCAATCATTATCGTAATGGAACTGGTCGTGGCCGTTATCTCAGCGGTAATAATCCTCGGTCAGCCGTTGACTGCTGTGGAAATGGCAGGGGCCGCTCTGGTTATCGTCGCAGCTTTGCTGGAGGGGGCAAGAGAAGAGCAGGATGAAGTCAGAAAAGCAACATGATCATGTCTTGACTTTATATATGAAGTTGAAAAGCTGTATTCATAATATTCATCTAAACAGACATTCACAAACGCTACTTCATGAAGGATTTAAAATGCTGGCGTTCCTTGTTGGCCATCCAGCAATTGATGTCCCACAGGTCTGCCACCGGCTCCCGCGTGAATGGCCGTTCCTGCAGGTAGCCATCGGGACCGAATTCGGGGGTCATGGTCGTCAGCGACCTTTCGCTCTTTACCTGCTGCTGCCAGATCATCTCCCACCAGAACTGGTGTGAACGCAGCGCATATTCATACTCTGGTGCAGCTGGATGCGGCACCTGGGGGCCCTGGTCATAGCCAATCCGGGCATGGATATGGTGTGCATGAGAGGAGAGTCTTTTAAGGACGTCGAGTTCGCTATCCATCAAACGTTCGCAAACTACACACCAATGACTATAGTCACAGGTTAGTTTTATCTGCGGCAGCTGCTTGACTATTCGGTCTGTTACCCAGGGGTTGAAAAATGCACGGCTGCGGTGTGTTTCGAAACTGACTGTGACGCCCGCAGAATTAGCCAGGTCAATGGCAGCGATAAAAAACGCAATGTTCTTATCTTCCTCCCAGGCATCGCAACCGCCGAGACAGGTGATAAATACTGGATCAAGCCGCATGCTTTGCTCGAGTTTTAGCGCGAAGCTGTCAACATGCTGCTGTAAACTCGCACGGCGATCAGGTACATATGTTCCGGCAGTTGTAATTTCTGCAATGTACCCAAGTCCCGAATCACTTAGTTGATTTTTCATCTGTAGGGCATCGGTAACAGTTTCCGGTGCAGGACCTTCAATTCCATCAAACCCTGCCTGTTTCGCCTGGCTTAATGCCAGTGCCAACGTGCCGGTATGGCCCCAGAGTGTTTTATAGATCTGTAGTTTCAATTTATCTGTAGCTTCTTTAGTTTCATTGATTGTTCAATCTAGAAATGACAATGCAATTCGAATGCCATCTGTGTATTCGCAGTATAAGCACAGGAATACCAACCCTGTAATTACCTGAGAATAAGTTTCTGCGCACCACGTGGGTGCGTGACGCACGATTCCGTGCCTCTATCGCTCTATAGGAACTGCAGCAGATCATAGCAAAGCTAGATATAGCAAGACATTTGCCGGTTGGCATGCAATTTGCTCTAGGAGTATTACTATTTGGTTAATTCGTAATATTTATCCTAAGGGGAAACTTAAAATGAAATCACTTTTTACTAAATTACTGGCCACGTTTCTGGCTGGTGCATTTTTTAGTTCTGCTGCTTTTGCCGCAGAACCACTGAAGATTGGTTACAGTGACTGGCCCGGCTGGGCAGCCTGGGAAATTGCCATTGAAAAAGGATGGTTCAAGGAAGAAGGCGTCGACGTTAAATTCGAATGGTTCGATTACGTTGCTTCGATGGACGCCTTTGCAGCCGGCAAGCTGGACGCTGTTGGCATGACAAATGGTGATGCCCTGGTGACCGGTTCAACCGGTGCCAAGAGTGTCATGATTCTGATGAATGACTATAGCAACGGCAATGACATGGTCATTGGTAAGCCGGGTATCAATTCAATTAAAGATTTGAAAGGTAAGAAGGTCGGTGTTGAGATAGGTTTTGTCAGTCACCTGCTGCTATTGAATGCACTTGAAAAGAATGGAATGACTGAAGCGGATGTCGAACTGGTTAACGCACCGACCAATGAGACACCACAGGTGCTCGCTTCGGGCGAAGTCGACGCGATTGTTGCCTGGCAGCCTAGTTCAGGTCAGGCACTTGACCTGGTTCCCGGCTCCAAGCCTATATATACCAGTGCGGATGAACCCGGTCTGATCTATGACCTGTTGTGTGTTTCTCCATCCAGCCTTGATGCCCGCCGTGACGACTGGTTGAAAGTCATCAAAGTGTGGTACCGCGCTGTAGATTATCTTAATGACCCTGCTACGGCTGATGATGCAGTTAAGATTATGGCATCACGCGTAGGTCTTGATGCGGAGACATACAAGCCTTTTCTCAAGGGAACTAAAATCCTGACACGTGAAGAAGCAAACAAGTTCATGGTCAAAGGCGATGGATTCAAATCTATCTACGGTTCTACAAAAATTGCTGATGACTTTAACGTTGCCAACAAGGTTTATGAGAAACCACAACCTGTCGATGATTACATTGACCCTTCATTGATGAAGTAGTTTTGATGAAGTAATTGTTAATGAAATATCTTCACAGATAAAGCAACTTTAACTCAATCAAGCACTGGAAAGCAGGGGTTATGAGCACTGAAGCAAAAATGTCATGGTTTTCGGTACGCAAGGAACTAAGGCCTAAACCACGTTTATTTGTCAGCGTAATGAGTTTCATGCTGCCCCTGCTGCTCTGGTGCCTGGTTAGTTATATCCCCTGGTTGTGGCACCCTAAGGTAGAAATTGACGATCCGGGTGCCGTGACCTATTTCAAGCAGGGAATGCTTGTTGACAAGGAATTATTTGTAGAGGAAACAGGAAAAATTGAAGCGGCAGGTGAAGGGGCTGTGCCACAGGGCACACCGGCAAACCCGATATACCTGCCGGCTCCGCATGAAGTCGCTGTGTCCTTTTATACTGCTTTTACCACTGAACCAAAACGACGTTCAGAGAAGTGGCTGCATGAAAGCCTGTGGGACAGTATCCAGGTCATTTTCTGGGGATTCTTTCTGTCTTCATTGTTCGGTGTACCGATAGGAATACTGGCCGGCACTTATGATTTTTTCTCCCGACTATCTGAACCATTTATAGAATTTTTTCGCTATCTGCCTGCCCCTGCATTTGGCGCACTGGCAGTAGCTATACTGGGCATCCATCACGCACCGAAGATTGCGATTATTTTTATCGGTACTTTTTTTCAGCAAGTACTGATTGTAGCAAACACGGCACGTAAGCTGGATCCATCATTGCTTGAAGCCGCCCAGACACTGGGAGCAAAGAACAAATCACTGCTGTTCAAGGTCGTTGTTCCGGGCATCCTGCCTGATCTTTATCGCGATATGCGCATCCTGCTTGGCTGGGCGTGGACCTACCTGATTGTTGCAGAACTGATCGGGACCAGTTCAGGCATCACCTGGTTTATTACCCAGCAGGCCCGCTACAAGAATTTCGACAACGTGTTTGCCGCCATTATGATCATCGGCATCATCGGTATTACCACTGATCTTTTTCTGGCCTGGTTGGGACGCCGACTCTTTCCCTGGCAGCGACAGGCTGCTAATGCCTGATCAACAATGCCTGATGAAAGTACATGTATAGGATGAGTACAATATGAAACACACGCTGGAATTGCCAAGTTATCTCGAGCAGGACGATGCTGTTCGTGACCGCTTTAAGCGTCTCAAGCAACGTCCTGTCACACTTGAGGTGCAAGGCCTGGGCAAGGAATTCGAGACTCCCGGCGGGTCGGTGACTGCACTTAAGGATATTAACTTCCAAACGCACAAGCGAGAATTTGTCTGCGTTATCGGCCCCTCCGGTTGTGGTAAGTCGACGCTGATTCGAATACTTGCCGGGCTTGAAACGCCGAGTTCAGGCAGGATGTTGCTGGATGGAAA
>JARFQI010000023.1 GCA_029287855.1 Arenicellales bacterium
TGTTGAATCACCCGTCGAGATATCAGAAGTCATGCATACCCCCGTATTGACTGCAAGATCAGGCGATACTTTGTCCAATGCTGTCGAAATGATGGCTGATAACAGGTTCGGTTGCCTGCCGATACTGGACGACAATAACCAAGTGATGGGTATGCTTACAGAAACTGATTTATTCCGCGTACTTTCGGATCATCTGGCGGGTAAATATTAAATCCGCAGCCCGCTGAGATAAAAAAGATTCTCAACTGCTAATTGTGATATCGATACAGAAAGGCAGTTTATAGCAGATTCCACCTGGCGATGAGTTCTAATGCCAGCCGTGTGTGCGCAGCACATTCAATAGCTGCAGTTCGCGGGTCTGGCCAGTTCGCCAGTAGCAATACCTCATATTGCTCATAGGACATTTTATATAAACTTTCACGCAAGGTGTCCGGAGCGATCGCTAAATGAAGTGAAAATCGGTCGACGTATACATCAATCAGGTGAGTTGCGAAGTCCATGCGGCCGCACCTGGCCAGCCTGGCTGCCGGTTCAGCCACGTAAGCTCTTTGTTCGACACTCATTCGCTGAGGATTTTCTATGCGTTGGCCATAAACATTTCCAATCAGCAGTGACAGAAATATCGCTGCAATTATCTTTCTCATGACCCAGGTTTCCTTAATTTGTCATTAGATGTTTTCATGCAAATCCTCATAGCTTGTGATAATACAAAAATATCAAAGAATGACAAATACTCCTGCAACCAGGCAATTAGAAGAAAATATTTTAGTTACTTTCACTGTGAAACTTGTCTATCTAATGCTCTTTTGTCGCGCGGAAATCAATCGCCGGATACCTTTCTATCGCGAGGTCAAGATTCACCCGTGTTGGGGCGAGGTAGGTCAGGCTGCCTGAACCATCAAGTGCAAGATTAGTTGAGGCCTTCTGCTTTAGCAGCTCAATTTCCCGCTCATCATCAGATTCAACCCAGCGTGCAGTAGTGACATTTGCGGCCTCGAATATGCACTCAACGCGATATTCCGATTTCAGGCGCTGGGCTACGACATCAAACTGCAAAACACCAACAGCACCGAGGATCAATTCATTCGATTCAAGCGGCCTGAACAATTGCGTAGCACCCTCTTCACTAAGTTGCTGCAGCCCTTTCAATAAAGCCTTATTCTTCAGCGGGTCTTTAAGAATGACTCGGCGGAAGAGCTCGGGAGCAAAATGCGGTATACCCAGGAATTTAAGCTCCTCTCCTTCGCTAAAGGCATCACCTATCTGTATCGTGCCATGGTTATGAATACCAAGGATATCACCCGGCCAGGCATCTTCAGCTGTCGATCTTTCGCCTGCCATGAAGGTCAGTGCATTGTTGACCATCACGTCGCGCCCTAGCCTTACATGGCGCATTTTCATGCCTCTGCGGTACTTCCCTGAAGTAACTCGTAAAAACGCAATACGGTCACGATGGGCGGGATCCATATTTGCCTGAATCTTGAAAACGAAACCGGTAAATTTTTCCTCGCCCGGGGCGACTTCACGCTGCTTTGCTTCACGAGGTTCAGGATGAGGCGCATGCTCGACAAAACTATCAAGCAGAATTTGCACGCCAAAATTATTTATCGCAGAGCCAAAGAATACCGGAGTCAATGAACCATCGAGGTAATCATCCAGGGAAAACTCATGGCTGGCCCCCTGCACCAGTTCAATTTCTTCCCGTAGCTCGTCGATAGCAGAGCCCAGGACCTCTGCTGCTTCAGCAGAATCAATACCTTCTATGACCTGCCCACCAATTGCCTTGCTACCCGGCTGATACAGGTAAATACGGTCTTCGTAAAGATGGTAAACCCCCTGAAAGTCTTTTCCCATGCCGATTGGCCAGGTCATTGGCGCGCAACGAATATCTAGTACCTGTTCAACCTCATCAAGAATTTCCAGCGGGTCCCGTCCAAAGCGATCCATCTTGTTGACAAAGGTCATGATGGGCGTCGTTCGGAGACGACAGACTTCCATCAGTTTTATCGTACGGGCTTCTACGCCTTTGGCGATATCGATAACCATCAGGGCAGAGTCGACCGCTGTCAAAGTGCGGTAAGTATCTTCCGAGAAATCTTCGTGACCAGGCGTGTCGAGAAGATTTACAATTCGATCACGGTAAGGAAACTGCATCACGGAGGTAGTAACAGAAATACCGCGTTGCTGCTCCATTTCCATCCAGTCAGATGTAGCATGCCGCTCAGCCTTGCGTCCCTTGACTGCCCCGGCGAGCTGAATCGCGCCACCGAATAACAGCAGCTTTTCTGTCAGGGTCGTCTTACCAGCATCAGGATGCGATATGATGGCAAAAGTACGCCGGCGTAATACTTGGTCTTCCAGTTCACTCATTTCGGCAAATCAATATAGTTTTGAAGGATACGAATAGTTATAAAATTAATGCAGGGAGGGGCGCCATTCCAGGCCAGCAATAATTTCTGCCTCAACCTCAATGATTTCCTGGTTGCGACGATCTATCTCTTCCTGATCAAAATAATGCAGCGCCATTTTTTTAAACACATCGCCATGCCGCGCTTCTGTCGCCCATAGATCGCGGTAGAACTCTTTTAATTCAGCATCATCTAAGGCTTCGGCGATAATCCTGAATCGTTCAGCTCCGCGTGTTTCGATAACCGACGCTACCAGCAAGCGGTCGAGCAGGCGCTCATCACGTCCATGACGACAAATCTTGATCAGTTGATTGACATAGGGGTCTGGCTCGTCTGGAGTCATCTGCAAACCCCGCTTGTCCATTAGCACTAAAACGTCACGAAAATGATCCAGCTCATCCTGTGCCACCTGTAATAAATCAGGCAGAATTTCTGTTCGATCCGGGTACTTGACCACAACAGACATGGCATAGGCCATCGCCTTCCTCTCACAGCTGGCATGATCGATCAGAAATGCATCAAAATTATCCAGAATCACTTGCACCCATTCAGGGTCAGTGGAACTGGCAAGTTGTGCACGCAGTCTTGGCATGAGGAAATCCTAAAACAAAAATTAGCCGCGTATTTTACCATATGCAAGCAGCATCGGTGACGCTGTTTAGCCTGAGTTTTTCTTACCTGATAAATTCCCGACAATTCACGAACAAACGCATATTTACCTTGTACAGGAAGACATCAAGGTGTACAGGTGGGCAGCTAACATGAGATTGATTCGAATCTAATTTATCCATCTACCAGTAAAATACCACTGTGCACTGTTAGGCCTCTGTGGTAAAAATAATTTTCTATTTACCATATATACTTCACTATGCTTTACTATGAAATATTGTCAAAACTGCGGCTCGACGGTGAGCCTGGCTATACCGCAAGGCGATAACCGCCATCGGCATGTTTGCAGCAGCTGTGGTGACATCCATTATCAGAACCCGAAGATCGTCGCCGGCTGCCTGCCGATTTGGGAGGATAAAGTATTGCTCTGCAAACGGGCTATCAACCCGCGTTATGATTTCTGGACATTACCTGCCGGCTTCATGGAAAACGAGGAAACACTGGAACAGGCTGCATTAAGGGAAAGTGTCGAAGAGGCGAATGCCACGCTGGAAAACCTGCGACTATATACGGTCCTGAGTCTGCCGCATATTTCGCAGGTTTACATGATGTTTCTTGCTGATCTGAAAAATACTGATTTCCATCCTGGTTTAGAGAGCCTGCAAACCAACCTTTTTACAGAAGAAGAAATCCCCTGGAACGAACTGGCCTTCAAAACCATTGATGTCACGCTTCGGCACTACTTTCTGGATCGCAAGAAAGGTGTATTCCCTCTGCATAACAGCATCATAGAAAAGAAAAGCGATTGAGCCTGGACGCTTTTCAGTCTCGACGAGCGAAAATGCATCATCACCAGCTAAGGACTAAAAGCAAATATAGTACAGGATTCAAATCTATAGAATTTCAATGGAACCTGGAACTCAGGATTAAAACTGCTCTTCATTCATTTACAAACCTGAACATCTCGATCTTCCAGCTCTCTTCACTTGCCTTAAGTACCAGACAGGAAGATCCGCCACGATTAAGGCGATTGCCTGCGGCGCCCGGGTTCAGCAACCATCGCCCTTGCACTTTGTCATGCTGTACATAATGGCTATGGCCGTAAACCACTGCCCTTGCTTCAGGAAAGTGTGACAGAATAGCGGATTGCGGGTCTTTTCGACTCCAGTACTGGTGGCCATGAATTACTGCCATGGTACCTCCTGGCAGATCAATTCGTCGCTCATCCTGCAGCTCTGTAAGGCTGAAGCTGCTCTCCTGTTGCCATTGCTGGGCGACGTCGTTATTTCCTCTGACAACAACCAGCCGGCCTTTTTTCGGCCTAAGCTGTTCAAGAACATGTCCTCCACAGACATCACCGGCATGGACAATAATGTCGCAATTGTTCATTCTCTCGAGAACGCCAGGATGAATAGCCCCATGTGTGTCTGAGAGAATACCAACTGTTGTGCTATTCATGAGTATTCCTAGATTCTGCAAATTCCATGTCAAAAATATAGATTGTCATAACAGGGCGTTGAATTCCACTCGAGCTAGAAAGAAAGATATTGATAGCTGCACGAAATTCCTGTCAGGCAATTATGCTCGCTTTAAAATTCATTATGATCTATTCAACAATATGAATATGGCAGGCCTGGTCAACCCCGACCGTCCTGATCAAGCCTGCATGCGAGCAGATATTCTGAAAAAACCTCACTAGCTGACAAAGAAAAGCCGCCAGTTTATGGCGGCTTTTCATTTACTTAGACCACTGAACTGCGCTTAATTAAGACTCTGATAATAATCCATCAGAATCTGAGCAACTTCAGGACGCGAAAACTCAGGTGGTGGTGCTTTACCATCTCCAAGCATTTCTCGTACAGCGGTACCAGAAAGAAGAATAAAATCATCTTTTGTGTGATCAGTTACATCACGCATCATGACAACCTTATTTAATTTTTTAGAGTAGGCGGTGTGATCTGCATTGAATATCTCAATGTCGAGGGAACCAGCAGGCACTTCTTCATCGAAGATGGTCTGTGCATCGAAGGCACCATAATAGTCACCTACACCGGCGTGATCTCTACCAATAATGAAATGTGTTGCACCCATATTCTGACGGAACAGAGCGTGCAGCACAGCCTCACGGGGACCCGCGTAAAGCATATCGAAACCGTAACCAGTAATCATTACTGAATTTGGAGGGAAATACAGTTCAGCCATTTTACGGATAGATGCATCACGCACAGGTGCAGGAATATCACCAGGTTTCAGCTTGCCGAGCAGCATATGAATGATGCAGCCATCGGCACCAACACCTTCCATTGCCATTTTACATAGCTCTTCATGAGCCCGATGCATTGGGTTCCTGGTCTGGAATGCAACAATCTTCTTCCATCCGTGTTCTTGAATCTCATTGCGGATTTCAACAGCAGTGCGGAAGGTATCAGGAAACTCAGACTGGAAATAGCTGAAATTCAGTACTTCAATTGGCCCGGATACAGCAACCTGTCCCTGTGCATTAAATGCAGCAACACCCGGGTGCTCCGGATCGTTAGTGCGATAGACTTTATTAGTCATCAGGGCCATCTGCTCGTCGCTGACATTTTCAATAGCCGTTACAGTCTGCACAGCAAGAACAGGATTGTCGTCTACATTAGGATCTCGCAACGCGATCCGGTCCCCGACAGCAAAGCCCTCGGCTTTCTCTGTCAGATTAAGCACTGGCACGGGAAAGAACACACCATCCGTGGTCACCATCTTTTCGGCGCAAGAAATAGCATCGGCGATATTCATAAACCCGGTTAACGGGTTGTAGTAACCAGCACCCAACATGACGGCGTTACCGGCTGCTGATGAACTCAGTAGGAGGGAAGGCAATGTTTCTGCCTCTTTGGATAATGCTTCATGTTTTTCCGTATCGTAAACGAATAGCGGATTTAACTCATCGGAACCGTGAGGTTTAATCATTGCTCAGAAACTCCTTGCTTGATGATTCGGATATTTAGTGGTCGCACATTCTTCAGCTTTCGTGAGCATCTGTCAATCAATGCTTTTTATGTGGATATTGGCAACAGTGTTAGCTAATTGACAGAAACCCTGTATTGTCCCTGCAGCTTTATGGAGAAGTGTGTAGAAATCCAGAGACGATTCAATTCATTCAGCGGTCAGTTCACGAAACTCACTTAGTATCCGCTCATACTTCTCGGAAGTTTGTTCTCGCTCACGGCGTAGTCGTGTAATAGCCTGATAATATGCATCAATACTTTCCTGCTGTGAGTTTATCTGTGATTCACGCTTTGCCCTGGCCTTGGGGTCTTCAGGCACTTTTTTTGATTCCAACACTTTCATATCCAACCGCATATCATCCAGCAACGCTTCCTGTACCCGGATATTATTATCCATTCCTTTGAGTCTTTCATCTCGTGCTCGAATAATGCTTTCTTCTCTTGGATAGATCGCCAGAATGCGTCTTTTCTCAAGCTCTCGCTTGGCATTTTCCCTTTCTTCAGCCGCTTTCCGCTTTTCTTCCGCTTCCAGTGCATTAAATTCTTCAACTGTCATCGGAGGAGGGATTTCATCAATCTTACGTCCTCTATCATCAATAATGGTTATCCTGGCATCCCCGCAAATAGAGGCGGCATTATCACCGTAGTGCCATTTGCCATCCGCGTCCTGACATTTGCTGATTGCATGAGCAGAAACTGAGAAAAAAAGAACCGCTGGCGACAAAAAAAGAACGAGGCCAGCGAATTGTAATTTTAGATTAGGCATACTTCTACTCACAGGTAATAATTGATGTTCAATATCTGATAAGAATAAGTCAGCTCAAGACCAGAGAAGTTTTAATGAGCATATTATATTTAATAATACTTCAACATAATAATAGTTCAACATCATAATACTTCAATACCAGAGATAAGTCTGACAGAATTGATAATGGATTTATTTGAACAAATTCTGCTGTTTTTCATTTCAACTGCTGCCAATACATTTTCTGCTTACGCTGGTGGCGGAGCGGGGCTGCTCCAGCTGCCTGCACTGATCTTTCTTGGCCTGCCGTTTGCCGTTGCCCTGGCGACACATAAAATTGCCAGCGTTGCCCTGGGTGTAGGTGCTGCCATTCGTCACTCCCGAGAGAAGAAACTGCAATGGCGCTTTGCAATGTTCATCCTTGTTACCGGCGTTGCAGGCGTTATCCCGGGCGCCCGCTTCATCCTCACCGTACCGGAGAACATTGCCAACCTGTCTTTGGGTATCATGACCGTGGGGCTTGCTGTTTATTCCTGGCGAAAACCCGATATGGGTATAGATTTGAAGGCCATGCATCGTGATGCATACGGCTATCTGCTTGGCGGTGTTGTGCTATTCTTCATTGGTGTGCTCAATGGCTCTCTGACATCGGGTACCGGTTTGTTCTGTACTATATGGCTCGTACGCTGGTTTGGCCTGGACTACAAACTCGCGGTTGCCTATACACTGGTCGTTGTGGGCATTTTCTGGAATGGATCTGGTGCACTGACCCTGGCACTGCTGGGTACGGTAAAATGGTCGTGGCTGCCGGTGCTTATAATTGGCTCAGCTGTTGGTGGTTATAGTGGCGCACATCTCGCCATCAGAAGTCACAACAGCTCGATCAAGCGTGCTTTTGAACTAGTTACTCTTGTTACTGGTTTTGCTTTGATAATCAAAGCGCTGACTGCCTGATAAGTACATAATCAGCAGACCCGCCACAACCATTGGGAGTGACAATATCTGCCCCATGGTCATCCAGTCCAGTGCCACAAAACCAAGATAGTCATCAGGTTCACGGGTAAACTCGACGATAAACCTGAATACACCATAGAGCACAAGAAACAGACCAGAGATACGGGCAACGGGACGCGGTGAAGCACTATAAATCCACAGAATCGCAAATAGAACTAAACCTTCGAGCAAGGCTTCGTAGAGCTGCGATGGATGCCGAGGCTGACTGCCTGCAAGTGGGAAAACCATCCCCCATGACAGATCTGTAACCCGTCCCCAGAGTTCCTGATTAATAAAATTCCCGATTCGTCCAAAGAACAGACCGATAGGAACCAGCGGTGCAACAAAGTCACTAACCTGAAAAAAGCTCCTGTCTGTTTTTCTGGCAAATATCCAGATAGCAACTAGCACCCCGAGCAAGCCACCATGGAAAGACATTCCTCCTTCCCATACACGAAAAATATCAAGCGGCTGTGCAAGGTAATCTTCAAACTTGTAAAAAAAGATGTATCCGACACGTCCGCCCAGCACTGCACCGAGCGCCCCATATAGAATCAGGTCACCGACCTGGTCTTTGTCCCAGCTTTCTCGCTGTGCCGCGCGCCATACACCCAGCCCCCACGCTGCAGAAAACCCAAACAAGTACATCATGCCGTACCAATGCACTTTTAGTGGTCCGATACTGACAAGCACGGGATCAATTTCAGGATAATTAATCATTTCTGCATTATCGCCTTAAATGAACGCGAGAAAAACACAAAAAACCATTTAACAGGAAACTATCCGCCTGCTCCATCATTGATCTTCGCTGCAATTTTACGATGATTTCTTATCAGCGACTTAGTCAGCTTCAGCACGAGGAAAAAAATCATCTGGCTATAATAAAGCGAGAGAAGATTATCCCCTCCAACCACCAAATGTTACTGATTCTGTTGCTGCCACGACCGCTTTATATTCCCCTACTCTCACTGTCTTGTTTGCATCTGTAAAAAAATAGTCATGCTATGCAGATGTCAAATTCGCTGATCAATGAAACCAGCCTCTACTTATTGCAGCATGCAGAGAATCCGTTCTACTGGTACCCATGGACTGCAGCAGCACTCGAAATTGCACACATTGAAGACAAGCCAATTTTACTGTCGATAGGTTACGCAGCCTGCCACTTGTGCCATGTCATGGTACACGAGTCTTTTGAGGACCAGGCGACTGCAGACATCATGAACCGTCACTTTATCTGCATCAAGGTAGACCGTGAAGAGCGGCCGGATATCGACAAGATATACCAGACAGCCTACCAGATGCTAAACCAGAAACACGGCGGCTGGCCGTTAAACATGTTTCTGAGCCCAGAGAGTCATCATCCTTTTTTTGGCGGCACATACTTCCCTCCGGATGATGGCGTACTGGCATACCCCTGTCGCGGCAGCACCTGTTTGCCAGCGATTTCAGATATTCAATGAATTACACGAGTACCTGGTAGATCCTGCTGTCTGAGTTTGCCTCGTATTGCCTGTTGATAGCAAATCTGCGATAAGCCAATACTGGCAATCAGACTACAACACGGCTAACCCGCAAGAAGCGCCAGACCAGCCACAAGGCAGCCAATGTCAGGCTTGCCACCAGCCCCATCCATAAACCCTGTGGACCAAACTGTTGACTGATCCCAAGGTAATAGGAAAACGGCAGGCCAACAAACCAGTAAACCACAATGCTGACCAGTAATGGGAACAAAGTGTCTTTGACGCCTCGTAGTGCTCCTGCCGCTGAGACCTGTATGCCATCAGACAACTGGAATATTGCCGCCATCAACAACAAGCTTACAGCCATTTCTGTTACTGCAGCATCATTGCTGTAGATCGAGGTAATCAAATCAGGAAAAATTAACATGATGCTGGCTGTAGCAAACATACACATACCTGCAAGACTGATACCCGCTAACCCACGAAACCTTGCATCATGAGGAAGCTGTTCTCCCAGCGCATGACCAACACGAATCGTCGTCGCTGCTGATATACCGAGTGGTATCATGAACATCATGCCGGCAAAGTTGATCGCAATCTGGTGCGCTGCCACTTCGACTACTCCGAGGCTTCCCATCAGCAACCCCACAGCGGAAAACATTCCTACTTCATTCACCAGTGTCAATGCGATGGGTAAACCAAGACGCAGCATTTCCCTGGTGCGCTGCCAGTCTGTAGCTACTTTTTCAGCTTTCCATATCTCGACATAACGATGATGGCCAAGGATATATATCACCAGTAGTAATAAATTAATCCACATCACGGCAGCGGTTGCCCATCCTGCACCCACTGCCCCCATAGCCGGCACACCCAGCTTGCCGAACATCAACACATAATTTAGAAATATATTGAAAACCAGGCCCGCAATCTGAATAATCATCATTGGCCGGGTATAGCCAATACCTTCACTAACAAAACGTAGCGCAAGGTAGCCGCTGACAGCTGGAATTCCCCATGAGACTGCGAATAGATAGTCAGTTGCCACTGGCACTATTCCAGCATCAATTCCAATCCACTCCAGCAATATGGATAACTGCCTGACAGCGTAAAAACCCAGAATTCCCAGCACAATGGACACCAGCAATGACTGCTTAACCAGATCACGAATGGATGCAAACTGTCCGGCTCCAAAATAATGCGACACCATGCTGGAAACTGCCATCATCAGGCCGACGCCAAACAGGTAGACAGGAACCCACAGGTTAGCACCAACGGCAATGGCGCCCAAAGCGAGTGGACTGATATGACCGGCCATAATCGTATCAACAAAACCGGTAGCAATCAGCGCCACCTGCCCTATTGTGATAGGCACAGACAACTTTGCCAGCTGCTTAAATTCCCGTATCAGTGCTCTTCTATTCTCAAGCATTATGAATTGTTATTCGAGAAAAAATAAAAAGGCCGCGATGATCGCGGCCTTTTAACTCTATCAGCTTCTGACTGATAGAAATACTTATTATCAAGTTAAGCTTCTTACCAGCCTCTACCCTGGTCATACATTGGCATAGGCGGTGGCATATCATAAAAACCTGGAGGTGGACCATAACCCTGCGGAGGACCCCATGGAGCAGGCTGACCGTAAGCTTGTGGTGGCTGTCCATAACCTTGTGGCGCACCCGATGGAGCAGGCTGGCCGTAACCCTGCGGATAACCATAGGGCGCTGGCTGACCATAACCCTGTGGCACAGACATTGGTTGAGCTGACTGTGATACAGCGGCTTCGTCTACTGCTTCCTTGGTTTCTTCTTCCGAATCTTTCTTACGTCCAAACAGACTATCGAAGAAGCCGCTTGACTCTTCAGCCTGCTCTTCAGTTGCAACGGCTTCAGCGACCGGGGCAGCAGCTACAGGTGCTTCTGCTACCGGTGCCTCAGTTGCAACGGCCTCTTCAGCAGCTTGTTCTTTTTTTCCAAACAGTGTTTCGAGAAGGCTACCTGACTCTTCAGCCTGCTCTTCAGTTGCAACGGCCTCAGCGACCGGGGCAGCTACGGGTGCTTCTGCTACCGGCGCCTCAGTTGCAACGGCTTCTACAGCGGCTGGTTCTTTTGTTCCAAACAGGATATCGAAAAAGCCAACTGATTCTTCAGCCTGCTCTTCAGTTGCAACGGCCTCAGCGACCGCTGCTTCTGTAACCACTGCTTCAGTAGCAGGTACTTCAACTGCAACTTCGGACACGGCTTCCTGATCAGACATATAGGAAACTACTGCCCATATTCCGATAATAAACAATAAAGCAATAGACAAAGTGGAAAGCAGACCAAGACTGTCTTTCTTCTGCTTAGCAGGCACTTTTACGGTGCTGGCTGATGCAATTTTTTGCGCCTTCTCTTTGTTTGGAGTGTCATCTTTAAGGCGAATCTTTGCTTTTTCTTTCTGGCCGTTGCCGTTTGCAGAACTGGCTTTAGTAGCCGCAACAGGTTTTTTCTTAACGGCTTTCTTTGTCGCTTTTTTGACTGATTTCTTTTTAACGGATTTCTTCACCGCTTTCTTCTTAACCGTTTTCTTTTTGACGCTTTTAACTGCTGCATTACCAGTTGCGTTGCTCGCAACTACCTTGTTTTCTTCATCTGCCATTTCAGACACTCCGCTCGAAAATTAAATCAGAATTAAGTCAGCCCTGGTGTTCCGAATTCATCCACAATATTCAGGACCCAAATATAAGCTTATTATTATATAGTATTATTAGAGAAAAAGATAGCTGTCCGTTCCCAGCATAAGCTCAAACAATCCTCTACAACTGTTGATTCCAGGATTCTACCGGCACAAAACGAAACACCGCCCCTTGATGGAGCGGTGGTGCTAATGATTTTTGCCAAATAGTTACAGGGGTCACCAGGGCAAATAATCGAAATCCAGTTTAAAGCGTTCACCGATTTCATCTCTTGTAGGTGCATGATTTTGCGTCCCATTCACTTCAATCTTGCATGCCCCCATAGTGGCAGCGAGGCGGCCGGTAGTCTCCCAGTCCATATCATTCATCAAACCGTAAAGTAAACCTGCGCGATAGGCATCACCACAACCTGTCGGATCTTTCAGTTGATTAATTTTTGCTATCGGAATGATCATTTCCTGATTGTTTGCATGGATAATAGAACCTTCAGCACCACGCGTTATCACCAGTGCATCGACTTCACGGGCTATTTCTTCAGCATTTTTTCCGGTTCGTTCTGAAAACAGCTGAAATTCATAATCATTCAGAGTGAGCCACGTCGCCTGCTTAAGAAATCGGTTCAGATCTTCGCCATCAAACATCGGCATACCCTGGCCGGGATCAAAAATAAACGGAATACCGGCCTCAGAAAACTGGTCAGCATGCTCGATCATGCCCTGGCGTCCATCTGGCGAAACGATGCCGATGGTGATGCCCGATTCATCAGTGACCGTGTTGAGATGGGACAGGTTCATCGCACCAGGATGAAAGGCTGTAATCTGGTTATCGTCCTGGTCAGTCGTGATATAGGCCTGGGCTGTATAGTCATCAGCAAGGACTTTTAGAGACTGGCGGCTAACGCCAGTATTGTCCATCCATTCGGCATAGGGAGAAAAATCCTGGCCTACCGTAGCCATTGGCCTGCCCTCACCACCGAGCAAATTAAGGTTATAGGCAATATTTCCGGCACATCCGCCGAACTCACGGCGCAAAGTAGGAACCAGAAAAGAGACATTAAGGATATGAACCTGGTCCGGAAGTATGTGGTTCTTGAAGCGATCTTCAAACACCATAATAGTATCGAACGCCATAGATCCGCAGATTAATGCTGTCATATTATTTTTCCGTTATTGATGATTTATTGAACACGCGTAAATTGATACAGGATAACTTCGTATCAAACTTTTCATACTGGCACACATGAAACTGACAGTTATGCCTGGGCGCTCTGTACGATGTTAGTTGATGGCGGTTCCTATTGTATTTGAAACTGCCAGATGAAGAATCAAACAGCATCTTCCTGCCAGACAACATCCAGCTTTCGTGCTGCACGCACGTCATCCAGTCTTCGTACTGGCAGGCTATGGGGAGCTGATTTGACCAGCTCTGTCTGCTCAACTGACTCCCGGCGAATCTCTTCCATTGCAGCGATGAATCCATCCAGTTCTTCCAGGCTTTCGCTTTCAGTCGGTTCAATCAGAAAACACTCAGGAACCAGCAATGGAAAATAGGTCGTTGGTGCATGATAGCCTTTATCCAGCAGACGCTTGGCAAAGTCCATCGCTGTGACACCGGTCTCAGTTTTTTCTTTTTTTAGTGTCAGAATAAATTCGTGTGTTGCACGACGGCTTTTATATGCCATATCGAAACCGCCCTGCTCAAGTTTGACCTTCATATAATTCGCATTCAATGTGGCATAATCGGCGACGCGTTTCATGCCTTCACGCCCTAACATTCGAGCATATATCCAGGCCCGTAACAATATACCGGTGTTACCCATGAAACATGAAAGACGGCCAATGCTCTGAGGGCAATCGTTTTTATCGAGTAGCACGTACTCACCCGATGACTCCGCAATCCTCGGTACCGGCAGGAATGGCACCAGCCGTTTACTAACACCAACAGGCCCGGCACCCGGACCGCCGCCGCCATGCGGGGTAGAAAAGGTCTTATGCAGGTTAAGATGAATAACATCGAAACCCATTTCTCCGGGCTTTACCTTGCCAAGTATCGCATTCATATTGGCACCATCGTAATACAACAGGCCCCCTGCTTCATGTACTAACGCAGCAATTTCTGTAATCTGCCTTTCGAACACACCCAGGGTTGAGGGATTTGTCAGCATCAGGCCTGCCGTCTGCGGCCCAACAGCAGCGCGCAAAGCATCTATATCTACATCGCCATTATCCAGTGTTGGAATCTCTTTTACGGTATAGCCGCACATCACTGCAGTTGCAGGGTTGGTGCCATGAGCAGCATCCGGCACCAGAATCTCCTGTCGTGCATCATCTGCCCTGGCTTCATGATAAGCCCTGATCATAGCGATGCCTGTGAACTCACCCTGTGCACCTGCCATAGGAGCAAGACTGACTTCACTCATTCCTGATATGTCTTTCAGTATCTCCTGCAAATCATATAAGCAACTTAGCACGCCCTGTCCAGTTGAAGCAGGTGATAATGGGTGCCGGCCACTGAAGCCATCATACATAGCTGCTTCATTACAGATCCGCGGGTTATGCTTCATCGTACAGGAACCGAGGGGATAAAAATGTGTATCAATAGCAAAATTTAACTGGCTAAGACGGGTGTAATGCCTAACTGCCTGCATTTCTGATACTTCGGGTAAAGCCGGGCTAGTTTTGCGAAGCAGGGCTTGCGGAAGGTCATCAATTGAAAATGTACCTGATTGATATTGAGCATTATTTATACGCCCGGCAGTAGATTGTTCGAATATCAGTTCTGTCATGGTTGTAGTTTCTATCTTTGGTTACTCTGAAAATCGTTGTTATAGACAGCGATTATTCAAGATCATTTATTAGATGTCTTTGCACAGGAAAGATCGAGTTATCCCTTGCTTACAATTCTTTCCAGATGCAAGGCAAAGTTATCCATCTCTTCTTCGGTGCGCAACTCAGTAGCGCACACCAGCAGGCAATCCTGCAAGCCTTCAAAATCAGCCCCTAATGGCATACCTGCAATAATCCCCTCGGCCGTGATTTCACGCACCAGGTCATCCAGCGGGGAATCGATCCGTAGAACACATTCGTGAAAAAAAGGACTATTAAAGACAACTTCGACGCCATCTATTGCTGTAAGTTTTTCAACCAGCAGGCGGGTGTTTGCATGTGATGCTTTTGCAGCCTGTGCCATGCCAGCCGGCCCCATCAATGACATGTACAGCGTTGCAGCAGTGACCATCAGTCCCTGGTTGGTACATATATTTGAGGTTGCTTTGGAGCGGCGTATGTGTTGCTCCCTGGCCTGTAATGTAAGCGTAAACCCCTGCTTTCCTTCTGCATCCAAAGTACGCCCAATTAAGCGTCCGGGCATCTGCCGGACAATTTTCTGAGTACAGCACATGAAGCCGAAGTACGGGCCGCCTGAAGACAATGGAATACCCAGCGGCTGACCTTCGCCGACGACAATATCAGCCCCATTTTCTCCCCATTCTCCGGGGGCTTTTAATATGGCGAGTGACAAAGGATTCACCACAGCAATAACCAGGCATCCCTGCTTATGCGCCAGGTCTACCAGTTCATCAACTTGCTCCAGCGCACCAAAATAGTTCGGCTGCGGAATAACCAGGGCCGCAACATCATCTGTGAACTGATCATTAAGCTGACCCAGATCAATGGTGCCGGTATCACCGCTATAGTCAATATTGCTTATAGTAATCCCCTGATTTTTAACAATCGTCTCTGTTGTTTCTCGATAAGCAGGATTGATAGTTTCAGGCATCAGGATTCGATACTTTTTACGCTGGGCGCGCACAGACATCAGGACAGCTTCTGCAAGAGCACTGGCTCCTTCGTAGAGACTGGCGTTGGAAACTTCCATTGCAGTCAATGAGGCCATCATGGTCTGGTATTCATACAATAATTGCAGCGTCCCCTGGCTCGCTTCTGCCTGGTACGGAGTATATGCAGAATAAAATTCACCACGTGTCGCGACTTGCCAGACTGCCGCCGGGATATGGTGTTCGTAGGCACCGGCGCCGATGAAATTCACATAATGGCCATCGGATTGGGCACTATTTTTACACAGCCGGCGTATCCCGGCTTCATCCATGGCAGGTGGAACATAATCCAGTTTTTCATTTATCAGGTCAGCAGGGATCTCATCAAACAGCTCATCAATATTGCTGACACCGATAGCATCAAGCATCTTGCGAGTTTCTTCTTCGGTATGGGGTATGAATGGCATAGCAGTTTATTCGTTTTGTGTACTGTAAAGAGGGATTTGCCTCCCCCTGGTATTATTTCCTTTGGTCTTTAATTCATCAGTCTTCTGATTCGACAACCTCATAGGCCGATGCATCCAGCAGGCTATCAAGCTGGCTCGGATCGGCTATTTGCAGGCGGAACATCCAGCCGTCGCCATAAGGGTCTTCATTGATCAGTTCCGGTGCATCGACCAGTTTTTCATTAACTGCGACAACGGTACCGGCAACCGGTGCATAGACATCGGAGGCTGCTTTCACTGATTCAACAACCGTGCATTCATCACCGGCGTCAAGTTCAGCGCCCATTTCTGGCAATTCAATAAAAACCATATCGCCGAGCAGTTCCTGTGCATGGTCAGTAATACCCACCGTGACCTGCCCATCATCTCCAGCCAGCACCCATTCATGTGACTGGGTATACCTCAATTCCTGTGGGACATTACTCATTGTTGTTCTCCTATTGCTCTAGACTTGTTCAATTTCGATAACAGCCTTGCCATTACGGACGAAGGGGTATTTTACTACTACTGCCGGGACCAGGCGCCCACGAATATCTACTTCACAGACATCACCTGTTTTTACAGTTGCCGGCACTCTCGCAAGAGCTATTGATCTTGCCAGTGTGGGAGAAAAGCTGCCACTGGTTATTTGACCATTTCCACCATCGGCAAACTGTACCTGCTGATGCGAGCGCAGCACGCCTTTGCCTGTCAGCAGCAGGCCGACCATGCGTTGCCCAGGACCGTTCTGTTTTTCCGTTTCCAGTGCCTTGCGTCCGTTGAAATCACGGGTCTCAGGCTGCCAGGCGACAGTCCAGGCCAATCCGGATACCAGAGGTGAAGTCGTTTCATCCATATCAAGACCATATAGGGCCATACCCGCCTCAAGCCTTAATGTATCACGCGCTCCCAATCCAATAGGCTTGACGCCGACGTCCATCAACTTTTGCCAGATATCAACTGCAGCTTCCGCAGCCAGTATGACCTCGACACCATCTTCGCCAGTATAGCCGGTACGACCAACGAACATATCATCCAGCTCACAGGCCTGAAACACCGCCAGCTCAGAAACCTTCGCAGCAGCATCTGCTGGCAACAGTGATGTAAAAGCACCGATTGCCTTAGGCCCCTGAATCGCCAGCATCGCCAGCTCAGGACGCTCTGTCAGAGTAGCATCTGTAAAATTCTGCAGCTGTTGCCTGATCCAGGCCATGTCTTTGTCGTGAGTGCCGGCATTGAGAATCACCCGATACCAGTCCTGATTCATGAAATAGACAATCAAATCATCAATGATTCCACCATTTTCAGTCAGCATACAACTGTAAAGAGCTTTACCTGGCACTGTCAATTTTTCGACGTCGTTGGCCAGCAGGTGCTGCAAAAAAGATTTGCTGCCGCTGCCGTTCAGATCAACCACATTCATGTGTGAGACATCAAACACGCCGGCAGACTGGCGAACGACATGATGCTCTTCGAGCTGAGAGCCATAGTGAATAGGCATTTGCCAGCCTGAAAAATCTACGATTTTTGCGCCAGCTTCAATATGCTGTTGATAAAGCGGTGTTTTATTCGACGTCATAGTAGCTCCTGGAGTCATACGGGTTCGCTGGCTTTGTCAGCCATTCGCCCATCTGTCCATTCACCTGAGAGATTTACCCCCTTCGGTGTGCCTATCTGGTCATCCTGATAGACCGCTCTCCAGAGCCGACGGTTTATTATGGTCCTTTTGCCTGAGCGATTCCGGGCGGGTTGCGCCTTCGGCGCCGGCAAAAATTATAAAACTGCAGCCGGTCTCTCCCTCAATAAACCCTGGTCGGGCCAGAGACTATACGAAAAACAAGCAAGCTTTACCACGCCTGATGTAAAAATAGCCCCTTAAGATATTGTTGCTATCTGTTTTTTCACTACACGGCCAAGGGTCAGCCCCTGTACCAGCATAGCAAAGACGACTACCGCATAGGTCATAGGCAGCAGATAGAGACGAACTTCGTCTGCCGGCAAAGTGAGTACCAGGGCAACGGAAATTCCTCCCCTTAGCCCTCCCCAGGTAAGTATCTTTATCACCCCGGGTGAAAACTGATAGCGGCCTCTGAGTACTGAAACAGGAATAGAAACACTGACAAAACGCGCCAGTAATACAACGGGTATCGCGAGCAGAGACAGAAGGAAGGTATTAGTGGATATCGGGATGATCAGCAGAATTTCCAGGCCCAGCAAGACGAACAATACTGCATTGAGAATCTCGTCTACCAGTTCCCAGAACGTATCCAGGTGTTCACGGGTTTTATCTGACATTGCGAACTGACGACCGTGATTGCCAATCAGCAATCCAGCTACCACAATTGCTATCGGCGCAGACAAATGCCAGGCTTCCGCAAACGCATAGCCGCCCATAACGAGGGCCAGAGAAATAATTATCTCGACCTGGTAATTATCTACCTGCCTGAGCATTCTGTAGGCAATATATCCAATCAGCAGACCAAAAAGAGCACCACCCAGGGTTTCAGTGACGAACAACTCAGCCATATCAATCGCCTGCATTGGTTCACTGGCGTAGGCAATATTGAAAATAACGAGAAATAAAACAACACCGACGCCATCATTGAACAAAGACTCACCGGCTATTTTCGTTTCCAGGGAAGCCGGCACTCCCAGTGTCTTCAGGGTACTGATCACGGCGACTGGATCAGTAGGAGAAATCAACGCACCGAATAAAAGGCAATGAATGAACGTCAGTGGCAAATCAAGCAGCAGTGAAACTCCCCACAGCAACACTGCCACTAACAGGGTAGAGATAAGAACACCAATTGTCGCCAGGGAGGCAACAATCCACTTCATCTCCGACAGTCGATTAATGTCTACATGTAAGGCTCCCGCAAATAACAGAAAACTCAACATGCCGTGCAGAAGCGTGGTACTGAAGTCGACACCTGCGAGCAGGGATTGTTCCTGCTCCAGCAGTAATGGAAACCCGAGCCCTCCAAGTAGCAGAAGCATCAACGACAATGCCATAGAAATTGCCATCACACCTATGGTGGATGGCAATTTCAGAAACACATAATTAAGAAAACTGAATACGGCTGTCAGGCTAATCAGCACAGCAGTAATTTGCAGCATATCCATAACAGATAGCAGTCTTAAATACTGCGCATCAGGTACAGGATATCGAAGAGAGCTGGCTGGCAGTTACTCGTTAGCAAATGAGAAATCGATCAGGTACTGCATCAAACCGGCATAGCCACTTGGGTCTGCAGGTTCAAAGTTTGTAAATCCCATTTTTTTTAACATTGCCTTACCGTCATCGTTCTTGTCTGCTTCCAGCAAAGCGGTGCGTAGCTTGTCACGCTTGGCTTCCGGGATCTTCGGCGAGACAGAGATGGCAACGTGCGGGATTTGTACACTTGTTTTAACCACAACAAGGTCTTTACCTTCCTGTAGCGCCTGGTTCACCAGCGGAGTGGGTACAATCGCTGCTATCACCTCGCCATCGAGCAGTTTTTGCAGGGACTCTTCAGCTGAATTAGTCGGCACAATGGAAGGCTGGCGTAGCGGGTTCCTGAACATCTGGCCAAGAAAAATACCGGAAGGAGCTGGTGGCATCAATGATGCGACCGTCTTGCCGACCAGTTCAGTGGTATCGAAAACGGCATTATCTGCTGTCACTATTAGTGTATAACTGACCAGGCCTGGTACTTTTGCAATCGAGACCCAGTTTTCTTTCTCATTCCGGTAATCAGTAAAAAACGCATTATCCATCATAATTTCGTATGGATTGTTCTTTTTCTGGTTTACCCAGTATTCAGGAAAATCACGAGCCGTGTGTATATTTACCTCGTCTCCAGTAACCTTGGCGATGAAATCTGCCAGTGGTTTAAAAGATTTCCTGGTTTCGTCTTCACCAAGGATAGGCTGGATAGCGAAATCAAGTGTTGCTGCTGTTGCAGGCTGAAATAAGATGCCGAGGGCCAGGCCCAAACCACATAGGGTTTTTATTATAGTTGATTTTTCATTTAAAAATTGACTCATCAGATTCTTCCTCCAGAAACTATTTCACTGAAAACATCACAGCGAAACTGATACTTAGCTATTATTATTTATAAATTATTATTGTTGATGCGATAAAAATTAGCCTGCACCCCGTAACACCTATAGATATTACATTATTAATACTTATTCTAGCCGAGATAGTTAATCAGACAAGTTTTATTTGAGTAGTTTCAATAAAATAAGTGCATTATTTAAGAAATTAGTTTCCCAATGCTCGATTAACAAAAAACTGTTTAAGCCCTGGCAGGTGATTAATCAGATCCATAGCCAGGTTTCGCGATTTTTGCACAGATTTGTGCTGACTGGTAAAGACACGCTGTATTCCATCCATACCGGCCAGCATCATACCCGCATCGGCACGACGTCTGCGTGAGTACTTTCGCAGGTACAATGGATCTGCCAGGTCTCGCCCGTTCTGTACCGCCTCAAATAGAATGGAAGTAAGATCAATGACATCCTGAAAACCAAGGTTGACTCCCTGACCGGCCAGTGGATGCACTGTGTGTGCAGCATCACCCAGCAACACAACACGCTCTGTACTATAGCTGTCGGCATTGGCCAGTATTAAAGGAAAGCCGGCGCGTGAACTAAGCAACTCGACATCTCCCAACCGGTGTTCGAAAGCCTCGGCAAGATGCTGTGAAAACACCTCATCATCAAACGCCAGCAATTGTTCTGCGAACTCCTTGTCAGCAGACCAGACAATTGAGCAACTACCATCAGCCAGTGGCAGAAATGCCAAAGGTCCTGTCGGCAGAAAACGCTGCCATGCAGTATGTTCGTGTGGCAGAGATGTTCTGACTCTGGTGACGATCCCTGTCTGCTGATAATCGTGTCTACTGCTACTGATGCCACAATGCGCACGCACCTGAGAATTGCCACCGTCAGCCGCGATAATTAATGTGGCCCGAATTTCATTCCCACTATCCAGCTTGACCTCGACGCAGTCATCCAACCATGTCATCCCTGAAAGCCTGGCTCCGTTAATCAGCTTGACGTTAGGCATGCCATTGATCTGTTCTAACAAACAAGTGTTGATCAGATTATTTTCGACAATATAACCAAGACATGCCTGACCACTATCAGCAGCGTTAAAATCCAGGCTAGCGGTTCCGCTGGCATCCCACACGTGCATCGACTGATAAGGAGACACCCGCCGTTCAGCGATTTTCTGCCAGGCCCCAATGTCGATTAATAATCTCTCTGAAGCGGCGCTGATCGCACTAACACGCAAACCATACACATCTTCAGACCACTGTGGAATCTCGCTGGCTTCTACCAGAGTAATTTTATAACCTTGCCTGGCAAGTGACAGTGCGGCAGCAGAGCCAACCATACCGGCACCAATGATAATTATATCTGCCTGTTGATCATTCATTGCTACTCATCCCATATCCAGCTGGCCATGCTGTTTCAATTTCAGGCCCCGTGCCAGTTTTGATTGACGCCCTGTCATGCCCATGGTTCGTTTTAGCAAGGCATGTTTTAACTCAGGCACTACATCCGTCAACAGCAAACCAAGGTTCCTGCCAGCAATTACAGGAGGTATCTGACTGGTGAAAAGCTTAATCATTCCGTGCGTAAATCCGGTGACCCGTTTAGTGTCTCTTGCTCGAATCTCTTCATAAATCTTGAGTACCTCAAGCGTGCCGACATCCTGCTTTTCTGCTTTTGCCCGGGCCAGAACTTCCGCTAACCAGGCAACGTCTCTTAGGCCGAGGTTGAATCCCTGTGCAGCTACCGGATGCACCGTATGCGCAGCATTTCCAACCAGCACAACGCGCGGCCCAATAGTTGTATCTACCCTGTTTCTGGCCAATGGATAAGCATAGCGCTTCCCTGCACGGCTGAATCTGCCTAGGCGGTCGCCAAACTGCTGCTGTAACCGCTGCAGAAATTGCTCTTCGCTGAGCGACATGAGTTCATCTACGTCTGCTTTATCGACAGCCCAGACGCACCAGCATCGATTGCCATTCATCGGCAGCATGGCAAGTGGCCCGGAAGCAGTAAAGCGTTCATAGGCACAGTACTGATGTGGTTGTCCAGGTGAGACATTGCAGACAATCGCTGTCTGCTGATAGTCATCAACACTAGCCTGGAAATTCAGTTTATCACGCAAGCCGGAGCGGCCGCCATCGGCTATAACAACCAGCTTGCCTTTCACAGTAGTTTCCTTACCCTCAACTGCACAGCTAAGGGTTACCACGTCCTGGCCAATATCTACATCGCTGACTGTTGCAGGGCTGATGATATCCACATCCTCTATTAGCTCCAGCCTGTTCATTAGCGCGGCGCCGATGGCGCGATTTTCAACCACATAACCCAGTGCCTCAACTCCGGCATCCTTTCTATCGAGGTGTGTAAACCCCGGGTGGCCTCGATCGGATATATGGATACTATTAATTGGGCAGCGGGCCTCGGGATCTATCTGCTGCCAGATTCCTAAAGTTTCATAGATAAGCCGGGAACCGTGTGACAGAGAGATTGTTCGTACATCGTAGCTAGGCTGCAAATCAGACTGCCAGGGCACAGCTTCAAGAATGGCGATTTGCATACCTGAATCTGCCAGCGCACATGCCAGGCTAGCGCCAGCCATGCCACCACCAACTATCAATAGATCATATTCTTTCGCCATCCCAATTACCTGTTCATAAGATGCTCAATATCATCAATTTTCTTCGGCGCGTCCTCGCTCAAGACTTCATGACCATTTTTCGTCACTGCCACATCATCTTCGATTCTTATGCCAATATTCCACCAGCGCTCGTCAACATCTTCTGACCCGGCAACAACATACAGCCCCGGCTCAACCGTCATAACCATTCCGCTCTCAAGCTCGCGCCAGCGATCATTTACCTTGTAATCCCCCACATCATGGACATCAAGACCCAACCAGTGTCCGGTCTTGTGCATATAGAAACGCTGATAGGCGCTACTTGCATGCAACTCATCAACATCGCCCTGCAGCAGACCATGCTCGACCAGGCCTTCGGTTATAATGCGGGTCGCTGCATTATGCGGAGCATCCCAGGTTACGCCGGGTTTGATGGTTTCAATCGCAGCATACTGCGCCGCCAACACGACCTCATAAAGAGCTCGCTGCTCGCCACTAAATTTGCCGTTGACGGGGAAACTGCGTGATATGTCTGATGCATAACCATCAATCTCGCAGCCGGCATCGATCAATAGCATATCTCCGTCTTTAAGTTCAGCTGAATTCTCTGTGTAATGCAGGATGCAGGCATTCTCGCCAGTCGCTACAATCGGCGGGTAGGCGGGGTACTCACTACCTTTTCTGCGAAAGATATACTGAAACTCAGCCTCAATTTCATATTCCTTCATTCCGGGCTTGCACACCTTCATCGCCTGTCTATGTGCACGCGCGGAAATCTTGCATGCCTTTTGTATTAGTGATTTTTCTCCGCATCTTTTGACCAGTCGCATTTCATGCAGAATATGGCCCAGATCAAGAATTTCAGCGGGTGCGGAAATACCTGTACGTGATTTACTGCGAACCTCATTCACCCATGTCATCAGCCGGGAATCAAATTCATCATTAGCGCCCATGCTGTAAAATACTTTTTCCCGATTCTCGAGCAGACCGGGAACAATCTCGTCAATGTCTGTAATCGGAAAGGCATCATCAGCACCATAATACTCACAGGCACCCTCCAGCCCTGCCCGTCGCCCATCCCAGATCTCTTTCTCTGGATCTCTTTCCCGGCAAAAAAGAATAAACTCTCCATGTTCCCTGCCGGGCACAAGAACAGCAACTGCCTCAGGCTCATTGAAATGAGTCAAATAGTAAAAATCACTGGCAGCGCGAAACCGATAAAGAACATCACGACTACGAACACTCTCTCTGGAAGTGGGAATTATTGCCACCCCGCCCCCCATCATTTGCATTACTTCCTGACGACGTTTAACGAATTGCTCGTTCATTCCTTATTGTTCCCCCTGCTCATATGTGCGATTCACTTCATCACTGATATTTGTCAGCACGGCATAGAGTATCTGTACTCCAACACGCACATATTCCTCCAGATGCATTAAATCACTATCGGAACCGCTGTTATCCCCTGATGTGTCTAGCTGAGAAATTTCCACCAGGTCTTTTGCTACTTCGGCGGCATCTACTGGCAATTTATCAAACTCTTTGATACCTGATTCGAGCAGGCCCATTACATATCCCCCGCACCATTCCGCCAATGCCCTGCTCCTGTCCAGTAGAGGGGCATCATCATCCGGCAACAATAACTGAAAATTAAAATCCTCGTCTCTATATCCTTCAGCGGTAAGATGCACCAGTTGAGAAATAAGCTCAGCAAATTCCGCATCTTCTTTCACCCGTTCATCTTCTTCAGTGAAAAACCTTGAAATCAGAGCGGTATTCTGAGTATTCAGGGCGCCGGCGATTAAACCATGGCATTCTGCAGCAGATAACTGGCTGTTTACCCGGCGTAACGCGGCAGTTAATAAATCATATTGCGGTAGTGTGCTGATGTTACGTTCCATTACTTATCCGATATTTAACCTGTTTCAACGCTCTTTTTTACCCACTTATGACGATAAAATAGCCATAAATCTGATTTCACTGCCTTATTCAGGTTTATTCCTGAGGAAAAAAGTCATATTATCTTTCAACAGCCTTGTGCAACAAGTAATATATGGCTTGATATAATAACAACTTTAGTAATCTATTTTAGTAAGCTAGAAAGACTATTCTAAAGACACTCACTTGTTTTGAGCATTAAATGACCCAGGAGAGGTTGTGATGTGATTCAGGAAGAACTTGATAAACTGGAAGCCCGTATACACGAATTGTCTGAGACTCTGCGTCGACTGGAGGAGCAAAACCGTATCCTGCGTGTCGACCAACGGTCCCTGAACAAGGAGAACGGCCGCCTGACAGAAAAAAACCGAATCGCCTGTACCAGGCTGGAATCGATTGTTAACCGACTCAAATCACTGGAGCAATCTGTTTGAAATCAACTGCTAACGGATGCAAAATTACCATTCTGGGCAAGGATTACACTGTAGCCTGCCCTGAAGAAAAGCGAGAAGAACTGATCGCTACTGCAGCTTACCTGGACAAGAACATGCGAGAGATACAGCAAAGTGGTGCTGTACTTGGAACAGAACGCGTCGCGGTCATGGCTGCACTTAATATTGCTCATGACCTGCTGTCACTGCGCGAAAACACCGGCCTCACCGTTGAAATGGAAACCCGTATCAAGAATCTTCGCAGAAATCTTGAAGAAGCCTTGGATGGCCAGGCTGAAATGGAGCTATAATAATCAAGTGGCGCCTTCTGCGGTGTGCGTAGCACTCTGAAAACCCTTAGAACCTAATCCACAATACCGGGACTTAGAGGTAACGCTGTTGAGCCGTCTCCATGACTCATGTTGATAGCCTGATGCATGGCCAAGAGTCCCACTTGAACCTTTGGTTCAAGGATAATGAGTGTTACGGCACAGGCGGGGGCGCCACTCTCTCTAGTATAATGGCCGCCAGTTGATGACTGACTATATGATAGACAAGACAGCCATTCGCCAGCAGATGCGTAAAAGGCGCTCAAGCTTACCTGCTTTTCGCCAGCATCTCGCAAGCTTTGCTCTTCTACGCAGAATTTTACTTCATGTATCTGCCATACACCGCGCAGACAGAATCTCGTTTTACCTGGCACAGGATGGTGAAATAGATTTATTGCCATTAATGCTGCATTGCTTCAGACAGGGCAGACGCTGCTTTCTTCCCGTGCTGGGGACAATGGATGATCAAAAACTTAATTTTGCCGAGTGGGTGCCCGGAATGGCCATGGTAAAAAACCGATTTGGTATACCAGAACCTTCTGTACATACACACCAGCTTTCATCGGCTGCAGATATGAACCTGGTGTTCATGCCGCTGGTAGCATTTGACGACTGCGGTAATCGTCTTGGCATGGGAGGCGGCTATTATGACCGCACCCTGGCTGCTTACTGCACTCCTGAAATAAAGCATCAGAACCGTTTCCAACATAACGGAAGATGCCCCCGCCTGGTCGCTACGGCTCATGACATCCAGCATGTCCCTGAGCTCACTCGAGAAAGCTGGGACGTCATCCCTGACATCACGATAACACCGGGCCGCGTCATCAGGCCACGTTGCTTTTCAATCTCTTTTTAAATGCCTGCAATCACCATCCGCATGAAAAACGATAACAGCATTCTGCTGCAGGCTGGCGGTGGCCAGTTACAGCTGATTGAGAACAACTATTACGTACACCCAGACCTGATTGACATGAATCTGTTTAAGATTAGTGACCGCATCTATAACTGCCCTGTAAAAGGGGTCTGTCTATGGGTGGACCTTAATACAGAACTTGGCTGGATAAATGATATCTGTTGGGTTTACCCAGAGCCCAAAAAGGCTTATCAGCATATAGCAGGCTGGTTTGGATTTTATCCCAGCCATCGACAGTACGATATTATAGGGCAACCCTGATATCCATGAATATTCATCTACCATCCCAAATCGTCCCTCTCTGCGTTAAGAATCTTCGCAATAGCCAGCTATTGCGTGCGATCCTTGCCTTGATTTGAACTATTTGGAATACAACCTGATCTATCCAGAATTAATAGAGGTGCCCTAATAAATGAACTACTGGCTATTTAAGAGTGAACCCGATGTATTCGGTATCGAGCATCTCAAGGCATTGCCGGATCAGACTGACCACTGGGATGGTATTCGAAATTATCAGGCAAGAAATATGCTGCGTGATGACATCAAGCAAGGCGACCTGGTTTTCTTCTATCACTCGAACTGCAAGGAGCCTGGTATTGTTGGCATCATGGAGGTCACGCGAGATGGTTACCCGGATTACACAGCGACTGACCCTGAACAACATTACTACGACCCGAAGAGTGACCCCGACAATCCCCGCTGGTATATGGTGGATGTGAAATTTGTACGCGATCTCAAACGCAACATCACCCTGCAGGAATTAAAACCATTGCCAGAACTCGAGGGTATGCCGCTGATCCGAAGAGGCAACCGCTTATCAATCATGCCTGTGAGTGAGGAGCACTGGCAAATGATCCTTGATATGGAATAAAAACACCTCAGGGTTAAATATCCCTCAACGTTCACCTGAAGCCTTTGACTTGAAACTTGAAACTAACCAGGATACATCAATGAAATTAATTAAAACTGTACTACTGCCAACCCTGCTGCTAAGCAGCCTCATTTTACCTGCCCAGGCCAGCCAGCAGCCTGTCGTCACGTTTGAAACCAGCGCAGGGAATTTTGAAGTGACTTTATATCCGGATAAAGCCCCGGCGACAGTTAAAAACTTCCTCACCCTGGTTGATCAAAAACACTACAACGGCACAATATTCCACCGGGTGATTAAAAACTTCATGATTCAGGGCGGCGGGCTGAATGCATCATTGGAAAAAATAGGTGGCGTAAGCCCCATTCAAAACGAGGCCGATAATGGTCTAAAGAATCTGAAAGGTACTATCGCCATGGCACGTACCGGTGAACCGCATTCAGCGACCGATCAATTTTTCATCAATACCAAAGATAATTCCAATCTTGATCATAGCGGCAAGAATATGCGCGGCTGGGGCTATGCCGTGTTTGGCAAGGTCACTAATGGCATGGACGTGGTAATGAAGATCGAAAGCAGTGTGACCACGACTAAATCAGGTCGCCAGGATGTTCCAGTAAAAAATATTGAAATTCTGCAGATTAAAAGAGTGAAAAACGCGGCCCCTGCGAGCGGGCCAGGTAAATAAGCAAAATCAATCTGTGCAAAAATTCCGCCACACCCGGGTAGTGGGTACAGCAATAATCACTCAGGCATATTCCAGCTTGCTAGAGAAAGGCTTCCAGCTCCTCTAGCGCGGCCTGATAGACATCTCTCTTAAAGTGAACTACATGCTTCAGAGGCTGCCAGTAGGTCACCCATTGCCAGTGATCAAATTCGGGACAAGCACCGTTATCCAGGCAAACATCGTTATCACAACCAGTGAGGCGCAACAGAAACCAGAGTTGCTTCTGCCCCCTGAAGCGAGATTGTCCATGACGCCGGCAGGATTTTGGCAAGTCATAACGCAACCAGTCACTGGTCCTGCCAATAATCTCGACGTGTTGTCGCTTGAGACCAATCTCCTCTCTTAATTCTCGAAACATCGCATCGTCCGGTGTTTCGTGATCTTTTACACCGCCCTGTGGAAACTGCCAGCCATCATGCCTGATGCGACGGGCCCACAATACCTGCTGATTTTCATTGCACAACACGATGCCGACATTAGGCCTGTAACCTTCTTTGTCTAGCATAGTAAATTCCAGTTTTTCAAAACAATACTGCAAAAATTATCACACTGTCATCAATCTGTCACATTTTCAAAGAGTATATCGCCCGAACTAAGAATACGCTGTAGAATGAGCGCTTAAAAACATACGGACATAAAACGGTGGCACTGGCAATTTTTGACCTCGATAACACCCTCCTTAGGGGGGACAGTGATTATCTCTGGGGTATGTATCTAATCGATAAAGGCGCTGTTGATGAGGAGTCTCATCAACGGGAAAACGAACGTTTTTATCAGGAATATATCAAAGGCCAGATAGATATCATGGCTTTCCTGCGCTTTCAACTGGCTCCCCTCGCCCGCATTCCTCGATCTGAACTTTTGCAGATGCGGGAGGATTTTATCGAGAATTTCATCAAGCCAATCATTACTGAGCAGGCACTGGAACTGGTAGACAAACACCGACAACAGGGCGATGTCCTGTTGATAATAACAGCAACGAACGATTTTGTTACCCGGCCCATTGCTGACCTGTTTGGCATTGATGATTTAATTGCCACTAATGCAGAACTTAAAAATAATCAATACACTGGTGCAGTTAGCGGCACTCCCAGTTTTCAGAAAGGTAAGATTTCCCGATTACGTGAGTGGCTAGACGAAACTGGTCACGACATGCAGGGAAGCTGGTTTTATTCTGATTCCCACAATGATCTTCCGCTGCTGCAGGAAGTCGACAACCCAGTTGCTGTCAACCCCGATCCAACACTGGCAGAGTATGCCCAACGCGCAGGCTGGAAAGTCATCACTTTAGCGGATCCTGAGTGACTCATCAGAGAAAACTACTGGGAATATTAGTCTTGCTCGTCCCGGTTAGCTCGATCCTGGCGCTTGCTACGGGAAGTTCGGATATTGGTCTATATGAGCTAGCCTCATTCCTGTCCGGTGACAGCGACTCTTTCACAAAAACAATTTTTACACTTCGTGCAGAAAGAGCTGTCGATGGATTTATCGTCGGCGCTCTGTTATCCATGGCAGGAGCACTTTTACAGGTGTTGTTACGCAACCCTCTCGCTGAGCCTTACATTCTTGGCATCTCCGGTGGTGCCGGTGTCACAACACTGAGCGCCCTGTTGCTGGGACTCTCAGCCAGCTGGACACCACTGACATCATTTGCGGGGGCATTAGCATCAACTCTTCTTGTCTTCAGTCTTTCTTACTCAAATGGCAACTGGACCACTGAACGTCTGTTGCTGACCGGGGTAGTTGTCGCTGCCGGCTGGAGTGCAGCGATCAGCTTTCTGCTGACAATTTCAAGTCAGCAACAAATGCAGGGAATGTTATTCTGGCTGATGGGGGACCTCTCGCAGTCCAGTCACACCACTACAGGGCTCGTTATATTACTGCTAACATTCGTTGTCAGCTGGGCAATAGCAAGGCCGCTAAATTTATTGCTGCGTGGACAGCAGCAGGCTGCTGCTCTTGGTGAGAATATCCAGTTACTGCGGGTGATTATTTTTATTCTTGCTGCAGCAATGACAGCTACTTCAGTCAGCATGGCTGGCAGCATCGGTTTTGTTGGGCTGATAATTCCCCACTCACTTCGCCTGATCGGACTGCGAGATTATCGATACCTGTTACCAGCTGCCGTTCTCAGCGGCGGTAGCTTTCTGATACTTGCAGATGCGCTGGCTCGTACTTTACTGGCACCACAACAAATCCCGGTGGGTGTCATTACTGCGATGCTGGGTGTCCCGGTGTTTTTATTATTGTTACAAAAACAGTATAAAAGCAGATGACAGACTAAATATTTAGTTTTAGCAATTAAGCTTAACGATTAACGTCAAATCTAACAGAAATATATACAACATTAACTATAACTGGAGAAACCGAATGTCGGCACCTGAAATTAATCAGAAAATACCTGATTGCGAAGTAAAGGCAACCTCTGATCGATCTTTTAAACTCTCGGACTTACAGGGCAAAAAACTCGTCCTCTATTTTTACCCCAAAGACAGTACTCCCGGCTGCACAACCGAAGGACGAGACTTCAGCAGCGCATACAAAGAATTTCAAAAATCTAATTGTGAAATCCTTGGAGCTTCGAGGGATAGCCTGACGAAACACGAGAACTTTAAGGAAAAACAGCAGTTCCCTTTTGATCTGATCTCAGATCCTGATGAAGCACTGTGTAAACTGTTCGATGTCATCCATGAAAAGAATCTCTATGGCAAGAAACACATGGGTATTGTACGGAGTACCTTTGTTATTGATGAGAAAGGTATCCTGCGACAGGAATATCGCAAGGTGAAGGTTAAAGGTCATGTAGAGGAAGTGCTGGAGTGTGTAAAAAGCCTCTAAACACAATAATAATTCTCAAGTTAAACCAGAGTTTCTTGAGACTTGAGACTCAAATTTAGTCAAAAAAACGGGTGTGGGAATATCCCACACCCGCTAGATGCAATAGCTAAAAATATAATATTAGCTATAGAATGAAACCATGTCTTCCAGACGTTTCGCTTTAATCTTGCTGGCATGTCCAGCACAGCCGAATGCTTCGTAACGTGCTTTACAGATTTCCATCATTGCATCAGTAGATGCCTTGAGGAATTTACGTGGATCAAAGTTCGATGGGTTTTCGCTAAGGAATTTACGTATCGCACCGGTAGAAGCCATACGCAGATCGGTATCAATATTAACCTTTGCAACACCGTGTTTGATGCCTTCCTGAATTTCTTCAACAGGAACACCATAAGTCTGGCCCATATCGCCACCGTAGGTATTAATGATTTCCAGCCAGTCCTGTGGCACTGATGAAGAACCGTGCATTACCAGGTGAGTATTTGGCAGTGCTTCATGAATTTCCCTGATGCGATCAATACGCAGAATATCTCCAGTAGGCTCTTTGGTGAATTTATACGCACCATGTGAAGTACCAATAGCAATAGCCAGTGCATCTACGCCCGTCGCGTCAACAAAAGCTACAGCTTCATCAACGTCGGTCAGCAACATATCCATATCCAGCTTGCCTTCCGCACCATGGCCGTCTTCTTCACCCATCTCACCGGTTTCCAGTGAGCCCAGGCAACCCAGTTCACCTTCAACAGAAACACCGCCCGCATGTGCCATATCGACTACTTTCTTCGTCACATCAACGTTGTATTCAAAAGAGGCCGGGGTCTTCATGTCAGACATCAGCGATCCATCCATCATTACTGATGAAAAACCTGACTGAATAGAACGCAGACAAACTGCCGGTTCAGAACCATGATCCTGATGCATAACGACAGGAATATCCGGGTACTGCTCAATTGCTGCAGAAATCATGTGTCTCAGGAATGACTCACCTGCATATGAACGTGCACCCGCTGATCCCTGCATGATGACCGGGGAATCAACAGCTTTGGCCGCTTCCATTATGGCGTGAACCTGTTCCATATTATTTACGTTAAAGGCAGGCATGCCAAAATCATTTTCTGCTGCATAATCCAGCAACTGTCGCATTGAAATAAGAGCCATGTGTATCTCCTTTTTAGTGTCTAAAATCTATTAAGTTTCAAATATTTTTCATCATACCGGTTATAGAGCACCGGAATATTTCACCAGTTTTACCTAGGGTTCAACTTCCCCAACATGCAGAATCTTCATCACATTCGTTCCGCCCTGTTTACCAACCAGATCACCTTTCGAAATAATGATGAGGTCGTCATCCTCAATTGCACCGCGCTTCTTGAGTATTTCCTGGACCTCGGCATTCACCACTGAATGAACTGTACTGGTGGTCTCATACTTTAATGGCTCAACACCGCGATACATGGATGCCTGGCGTAATGTTCTGTCCTGGCTGGACATTGCATAAATCGGCAGCCCGGAACTGATGCGTGACATCCACAACGCTGTCGCACCAGATTCTGTCATCGCGATAATTGCCCGGACGTTAAGCCGATTCGCAGTATACATACAGGCCTTGGCAATTGCTTCGTCTACACGCTCGAAACTGCTATCGTTGCGTGATTCATTGACGATTGTACTACGATGTTTCTCGGCACCACGACAAATTCTATCCATTGCTTCAATGGTTTTGATCGGGTACCTGCCAACAGCTGTTTCAGCTGACAGCATGACGGCATCCGTACCATCAAGCACGGCATTTGCGACATCAGTCACTTCTGCCCGCGTTGGCATCTGCTTGTTAATCATAGACTCAAGCATTTGCGTTGCTGTTATCACTACACGATCCATATTGCGTGCCTGGGAAATAATCATTTTCTGTACTGCCGTGATTTCAGCATCACCGATCTCGACACCAAGATCGCCTCGAGCAACCATCAGTACATCAGATGCGAGTGTTATCTCTTCGATTTCATCAATCGCTTCTGCTCTTTCTATCTTTGATACAATCCATGCATCACTACCCGCTTCGAGCAGAAGGCGGCGTGCTTCGTGAACGTCGTCCGCATTACGAACAAACGAAACAGCCAGGAAATCCGCCTCAATTTTAGCTGCCAGCTTGATATCCTTTTTATCTTTTTCGGTCAATGCTCCCGCTGACAGGCCGCCACCCTGGCGATTCACACCTTTGTTATTGCTAAGCTTGCCGCCGATTTCGACTACGCAGTTAATTTTGCTTCCAACTACTTCTACCACTTTCAGCGCAATCAAACCATCATCCAGCAGCAAAACATCCCCTGCACTGACATCGCTTGCCAGTGCCTTGTAGGTCAGGCCTACTGCGTTTTCATCGCCATCATTTTCACCGAGTTCCGCGTCAAGCGTAAAGGACTTGCCCTTTTTCAGTTTAATAAAGTCATCCTGAAAGCGCTGGATACGTATTTTTGGGCCCTGCAAGTCAGCCAGGATACCGATATGACGGCCGACTTTTTCCGAAACTTCGCGGATATTCCTTGCTCGCTCTATATGCGCCTCGGGAGTTCCATGCGAGAAGTTGACGCGGACAACGTCCACCCCGGCGAGAAAAATTTTTTCCAGCATTTCCGGGCTTTCTGTTGCAGGTCCAATGGTGGCTACTATTTTCGTACGCCTTGGTATTGTCATCTATTTAACGATTCCAGTATTACGTCTATGATTTTATCAGTCTATCTGACACACAAAATTTGATTAAACTTAACTTTGTGCATCAAGGTCACATTCGTGATGGTGCTTACTTATTTTCCAGCATAGTCACCGCTGGCAGTTGCTTGCCTTCAAGAAATTCAAGAAAAGCACCGCCACCTGTAGAGATATAGGACACTTTGTCAGCAATGTTATATTTATCAACAGCTGCAAGGGTATCTCCTCCACCAGCGATTGAGAAAGCATCTGATTCAGCAATTGCCAAACCCAATATCCTGGTGCCTTCACCGAACTGATCAAATTCAAATACGCCAACCGGACCGTTCCACACGATAGTGCCTGCCTCTTTCATCATTTCAGCAAAGCGCGCAGCTGTTTCAGGACCTATATCGAAGATCATGTCATCATCGTCAACATCTTCAACTTTCTTAACTGTTGCTTCAGCACTTTCAGAGAATTCCTTGCCGACAACAACGTCTGTTGGAACAGGGATTTCACCACCTTTTGCCTTCGCAGCTTCCATTAGACGCTTTGCTTCAGGTATCAGGTCTACCTCATACAGTGATTTACCTACATTGTAGCCACAGGCAGCAATAAAAGTATTCGCAATACCACCACCAGGGATCAATTGATCAACGACACCTGATAGCGACTCAAGCACAGTCAATTTTGTTGATACTTTGGAACCGCCAACAATCGCAGCCATTGGCCGTGCCGGTTCATCAAGTGCTTTGCCGAGAGCTTCAAGCTCACCCGCCAGCAGCGGGCCAGCGCAGGCAACGGGAGCATACACACCAGCACCATAAGTAGAAGCCTGGGCACGATGTGCTGTACCAAATGCATCCATGACATAAATATCACACAGGGATGCATATTTTTTTGCCAGGTTATCATTATTATTCTTTTCACCAACATTGAAACGGCAGTTTTCCAGCAGCACTACATCGCCATCTTCAAGTTCAGGGGAATTATCCAGGTAGTCCGTAATTAGACGCACTTCCTTACCCAGCAAGGTAGAAAGATGGTCTGCTACAGGCTGCATGGAGAACTCATCAGCAGGTTCACCTTCAGTAGGTCGGCCCAGATGTGACATCAACATGACGCGTGCGCCAGAATTTATACAATGTTCAATCGTAGGCAACGAGGCGCGGATTCGCTTATCAGAGCTAACCTTGCCATCTTTTATCGGCACATTCAGATCCTGGCGAATCAATAGGCGCTTTCCGGCCAGATCGAGATCAGTCATCCTGGTAACAGACATAATAACTCCTTAAATTTAGGCTATACGATATTCTAAAAATTGTTTGTTAAAGATTTATTAAATACAGTTCTAAGTTGAATAAATCTTTAACAAACAATTCCTGCAGATATAAAGAATTTACAGGGTGGGTGAACCCACCCTGTAAACAGACCAACTATCAGTTAGCAGAAACGTGCTCAACAAAACGCAGCATGTTTCAGGTATAGCCATACTCATTGTCATACCAGGAAACGAGCTTTACGAATGTGCCATCCAGTGCAATGCCGGCTTCCGCATCAAAAATTGAAGAAGCGGTATAGCCACGGAAATCAGTAGAAACTACCTTTTCATCAGTGTATGCAAGGGTTCCTTTCATTGATCCTTCTGATGCAGTTTTCATCGCTGCGCAGATGTCATCATAGGAAGCATCTTTATCCAGTTCTACAGTCAGATCGACAACTGAGACATCAGAGGTGGGCACGCGGAAAGCCATACCAGTCAACTTGCCATTCAGCTCAGGCAGTACAACACCAACAGCTTTCGCAGCACCAGTAGATGAAGGAATGATGTTTTCGAGGATACCACGACCGCCGCGCCAGTCTTTCATTGAAGGACCGTCAACAGTTTTCTGTGTGGCTGTGGCAGCGTGAACTGTCGTCATCAAACCACGCTTCAGCCCCCAGTTATCATTTAGTACCTTGGCAATTGGTGCCAGGCAGTTTGTGGTACATGAAGCGGCAGAAACAATAGCCTGACCTGCATAGGTCTCATGGTTAACACCATAGACAAACATAGGTGTACCATCTTTAGAAGGTGCACTCTGAACAACTTTCTTGGCACCAGCGTCGATGTGTTTCTGACAACTTTCTTCTGTCAGGAAGAAACCAGTACATTCAATAATCAGGTCTGCACCGATATCACCCCATTTCAGGTTTGCCGGATCACGTTCAGCTGTCAAACGGATGGTTTTACCATTTACAACCAGATTACTGCCGTCAACTGCCACGTCACCATCAAAACGGCCATGGACTGAGTCATATTTCAGCATGTAGGCCAGGTAATCTGCATCAAGCAAATCATTGATGCCTACAACTTCAATATCATTGAAATCTTTTGCAATAGCGCGAAATGCCATACGGCCAATACGGCCAAAACCATTAATACCAACTTTAATCGTCATCAAATTACTCCTAAAAATAAATAAAAATTTCTGTGTTAATTCAGTACTTCGTTTAGATCGTCGGGGAAAGTGAACAGCTGCAGATTTACCACAGGCTGAAGCTGTTCGATGTCATTTTCTATAGCAACGACTCAACTGTGCTGACGACATTGTCGACAGTGAAGCCGAACTCTTTAAACAGATCTCCCGCCGGAGCAGATTCACCGAAGCTATCAATACCGACAACCTTGCCATCGAAACCTACGTATTTAAGCCAAAAATCAGTGACACCAGCCTCAACCGCAACGCGCGCCCTGACTGATGAAGGCAGCACGGACTCACGATAAGATTCATCCTGCATATCAAAAACGCTGGTGCACGGCATAGAAACGACACGGATATTCTTGCCGGAAAGCGCTTCAGCTGCTGCCGTTGCAAGGCTGACTTCTGAGCCTGTTGCAATGATAATTGCATCTGGCATACCTTCACAATCTCGCAGCACATAGCCACCTTTTTCGATATTCTTAATCTGCCCATCGGTACGCACCTGATGCTCAAGGTTCTGGCGAGAGAAGATTAATGAAGAAGGGCCGGTTGTGTTGAGGACTGCTGCTTTCCAGGAAACTGCAGACTCAACCGCATCGCATGGGCGCCAGACTGTCATATTCGGCATCATGCGCAGTGTTGCAACCTGCTCGACAGGCTGATGAGTCGGTCCATCTTCACCCAGACCAATAGAGTCGTGAGTATAGACCTCGATATTCTGGATTTTCATCAAAGCTGCCATACGCAGGGCATTTCGCGCATATTCCGAAAACATCAGGAAGGTCGCGCCATAGGCGACAAAACCACCATGCAATGAAATACCATTAATAATGGCTGTCATGGCAAATTCACGAACGCCATAGTTAACGTAATTCGCATCTGCGATATTGTGACGCATTGCAACAGATTCGGCGACGAAGGTCAGGTTAGACCCTGCCAGGTCCGCAGATCCACCCATGAATTCAGGGGTGAAAGGAAAGAATCCTGCGATAGTATTCTGTGAAGCCTTGCGCGATGCGATGGTTTCCGCTTTTGCGTTGACCTCGGCAATGAACGCATCGGCCTTTTCTTCCCAGCCAGCTGCCAGTTTACCTGATGTACGTCGCTCAAATTCTGCGGCAAGCTCTGGATGGGCTGCCTTATAGGCAGCAAATTTTTCATTCCACGCTGCTTCGGCTGCCGCGCCTTTTTCTTTTGCACTCCAGCCTGCGTAAACATTATCAGGTATTTCGAACGGCTCATATTCCCAGCCCAGCGCCTTACGTGTTAATGCGATTTCTTCATCACCAAGCGGTGCGCCGTGACAGTCTTCCTTACCGCCCTTGTTTGGTGAACCAAAACCAATTGTCGTCTTGCAGCAGATCAATGATGGCTTATCGGTCTCAGCACGCGCCTCTTCGATAGCAGCCTTGATTGCATCGGCATCATGCCCGTCGACATCTTTTACGACATGCCAGCCATAGGCATCAAATCGTTGAGGCGTATTGTCAGTAAACCAGCCTTCGACTTCACCGTCGATCGAGATATTGTTGTCATCATAAAAGGCAATCAGCTTGTCCAGGCCAAGTGTACCGGCGAGTGAACAGGCTTCATGAGAAATACCTTCCATCAGGCAGCCATCACCGAGGAAGACATACGTATTATGATCAACAATCTCGTGTCCATCGCGATTAAAATGAGCTGCAAGCGCCTTCTCAGCTATTGCCATGCCTACGCCATTGGTGATTCCCTGTCCAAGTGGTCCTGTGGTTGTTTCTATTCCTGGGGCATAACCGTATTCAGGATGACCAGGTGTCTTTGAATGCAGCTGGCGGAACGACTTGAGGTCATCAATGCTCAGGTCGTAGCCGGTCAGGTGCAGAACAGAGTATGGCAACATTGAGCCATGTCCGTTTGACATAATGAAACGATCGCGGTCAACCCAGTCCGGGTTCCCCGGGTTGTGGTTCATATAATCGTTATAAAGAACCTCGGCGATATCTGCCATGCCCATTGGGGCACCCGGATGGCCAGAGTTTGCTTTCTGCACGGCATCCATGGCCAGGGCACGTATGCCATTAGCCAGTTTGCGTCGATCGGTAGTTGCTGACATGGGACTTCCTCATGGTAATTGTTGATTCTTGCAAGTTGCGCCCGTTACAAGTTGCTCTATTTATTCTGCTACCTTGTATGAGTGAATACTGAGTGGCGCGTAAACCGACTATTTTCCCCTACTTCGATGTCTACGGCAATAGTGATCCAGTGTCTTCTATAGTGCTATCAATTCTGACGTAGCTGAAACGATAAATTAATAGAATCCCAACCTTATAGATCAGGAATTAAGCTATTGTGTAACAGGAAATTCGGCACTTTGTTGTACAAATGAAACAAAGGAACTTATTTTCATGCTTAAATAATAACGATAATTCTAGCTTAATCGCACATGTTGCTTATCCACAACAGCTTGATTTACAGACAACAGATTTCTGCTGAAATGCTTGTTTCTGCTGATAAATGGTCTATATTTATAGACAAATAAGAACTGTTCATAACAAATGAACATAGCCTGCATAAAATAATTCTATTTTGGATAAGGGTGGAGAATGCAAACATCAACGTCAGCAATTACAGCAAAGAAAGTCTCAATAACTGGAATTCTCCTGTTAATATTTTCGCTAATTTTAGCTCTGTTGCCAAAAACAGCATTGTCACAGGAGCCATTGCGGCTGGTCATACAACCAATCCAGTCCGAACAGAAAACCCGCGAAATCTTTCAACCCTTGGCTGATTACATGCAGCATATCACTGAGCAACCGGTAACATTAGTCACCTATCCGAACTATATCTCCTACTGGTCGGAAACACAAAAACCGAACAGCTATGACATTGCATTCGATGCTGCGCACTTTATTGACTATCGAGACAAGAACATGGACTTCACGGTACTTGCCAAGCAACCGGGTATCATCAGTATTTCGTTAATTGTTCCAGAAGATGACCTGGTCTTCGACCCGGAAGAACTCATCGGTAAAAAAATAGCGACCCCAGGCCCTCCAAGTATAGCTGCTGTCAGAATTGATGAACTGTTCGAAAATCCTGTACGCCTACCCACCATCATCGAAGGAACTGATTCAGGCCACATTATGTCCTTGCTATTAGCAGGTGAAGTTGATGCTGCAATGCTCCCTACACCACTGGTAAGCGCTCAGATGGCTGGAGATGGTGGCATTTCATTGGTATTAACGACTGATTCGACACCGGGCATGGCGATTTCTGTATCACCCAATGTCTCCGCTGAAATACGAGAAAAGCTTGCTAAGGGCCTTATCGAAGCAGAAAAAACCCCTGAAGGGAAAAAAATGCTTGATGGAACGAAGCTGAACCCTTTTGAAAAAACCAGTAACCAGGAATATTTTGGCTTTAGCGAACTACTTGGGGAGATTTGACCATAATGCTGGTTGCAGTAAGCATATCTTTCATTTGATATTTGTATTTGATTACCTTGCTGGATAGAAAGTAGTCATTGCTGCACAAGACTTCATATTAAGTCGGCATTTTGTCTTTGAGTGTCGTTCGGTTTGCAATCGCTCCGATGCTGCTTTATATAAAAGCCTGGAGGAAAACATGCCAGGTGTGATACTGATTAAGCTTGCTCAACCATCTCAATCAGAAAAAAATGAGTTACCTGTTACTTTAAAGAATCAGTCTTAACCTTGCTGAGAAATTTCCTTCAAGTCAGGGATCAGTGCTAATTCACCATCATAGAGAAAACTTGCACTGATAAAATCATTGTCATCCAGTCCTTCTTCGTTTGCCTTAATATCATCACTTGATAATAATCTTGGGCGTGGATCATACATAGTTGCTATCGCAAAAAACTTATTTTTCTCTGACCCTTTCCAAGGGTAAAAAACCAGTGCCTTACTGCGCTTACCAAATTCTGGGATACTGAGACCAGCCATCCCTTCCATTGAATAGACAGGAACCTCTACACCTCGCCACGTCATAATTCCAAGTCGACTACCTTCATCTGCCGTATCGCTTAATGAAAGTGGTACAATTTCTGCTACAGCTGCACTGGGTATCACCAGGAAACCCGGGTCTGACGGGACTATCAAACAACGTACAGGCTGCATCGTATCATTATCATCTACCATTTGCTTATTTCCCCCTGCACTTCTTGATTATCCTTCCATCATTGCGCTGATTTTGCGTGAGCTTTCAAGCGGTAGTACTGAATTTATCGCATTCATCAAATCAACTTCCTGATATGGCTTAGTCAGGTAAAGCGTTGCTCCTAGCTCCATTGCTCTTTCACGATGCTTCGGACCAGATCGTGATGTAATGATAATTATAGGAATGTCTTTGTAGCTTGGGTCATCTCTGACAAGTTCCGTCAGCTCAAAGCCGTTCATGCGAGGCATTTCAATATCGACCAGCATAACATCTGGTATTTGCTCTGACAGCTTCTCTAATGCATCAGCCCCATCAGTAGCAAGCATTGTAGTGATTCCATATTTACTCAAGTTTCGTTCTGTCACACGACGCACAGTCAGGGAATCATCGACCACCATTACTGTAGCCGGACTCACTTCTTTTTCGAGTTTGGCAACCAGGCTTGCCTGATCTATATCCGCCCTTTCAGAATGACGTGTATTCCACAGGTCAACCAGGTCAAGGATTAATGCGACTTCACCATCACCGAGTACTGTTGCCCCCTCTACTCCATCAAGTGCAGCAATCTGAACACCGACCGGCTTAACTACAATTTCAACTGCGTGGATCAATTCATCGACACCAACGACAACAGGGCCTGTCGCTGCGTTCATCATTAAAGCAGGTGTCTTAATATCATCTTCCAGTTGTGCCAACATACCAAGACGCTCTGCAAGAGATAGATATGGGTAAGATTTGTCACTGATTGTGACACTGCGCTCACCTGTAGCATCGGTAATAATTCTACTTCTATAGACCATATTGATGGACATAATTGACATCAACGGGATTGCAAAACGGTGTCCACCTGAGGCGACAATCATTGCCTGGGCCACGGTCATGGATAGTGGCAATCTGATGATAAAGCGGGTTCCCTTGTCTTTTTCAGTAAGCAGAGAAACTGAGCCGCCTATTTGCTTGAGCTCACTCTGTACCACATCCATACCGACACCTCGACCAGACACTTGTGTGACATTATCCGCTGTTGAAAAACCTGGCACGAAAATTAGATTTGCCAGATGTTCATCCGATGGATTCATACCCTTGTCCAGAAGTCCTTTATCTTCTGCCTTGCTACGAATTCTCTCTAAATCCAGTCCCTGTCCATCATCAGAGAACTCAATAATAATGTCTTTACCTTCCCGACTGATCTCAAGCTTTAACAGACCCTTTTCTGGCTTGCCAATTTTCTTTCTGATCTTTGTACTTTCTATACCATGAGAAATTGAGTTACGAATTAGATGCTCCATCGGTGGAACAACTTGATCGATGACATTCCTGTCCAACTCAACTTCACCACCTTTAAGTTCAATTTTGACCGGTTTGGATAATTCACGCGATGTCTTTCTTGCTAGCTGCCTCAGCCTTGGCATCAAGGTGGAGAAAGCAACCATTCTGGTTTGAGTCAGTCCTTCCTGCAGGTCTGTATTCAAACGAGATTGTTCGTGCAGCAACATCTCGACATCACCGGCAAAATTGTCCATCCCGGACTGAATCATCATTAAATCATTTAGGCTCTCTGAGAGATTTCTAGAAAGAAACTGTAATTGTGTGTATCGATCAAATTCAAGCGGATCAAAGTCTTCGTCTTCCTCATTAAGGAGACCGCCCGCACCTGAAAGAATTTGCGTGTCGGCCTGTATTTCTAATTCACGAATCTGGCTATTAAATCTTTCGATATTCTTATGCAACTCATCAAGATTTTCCTTGAAATTAGAAACCTGTTGTTGAATACGAGAACGGGCAATACTTACTTCACCTGCATAGTTAGCAAGCGTACCCAATAATTCAGAATCAACTCGAACCTGGACATGCTTTACTACATCTAATTTTTTTTCTTTTCGTAGGACTATTGGTCTTGTTTTTTCTTTTCTAAGCAGTGAATCCGATTTCTCTGCAGATATATCCTGTACTTCACTTTCATTCGAAGCTTCTGGCTCAATTAATTCAACGGACTCAGCGCTTTTGGTAATTTCATCTGACTTAGCTTGCGCTTCTATGGTTGTATCGTCGACAACTGCAGAAAAATGATTAAGCACTCTTTGGTTCATTTCATCTGCCTGAATATCAAAAGCACTGCTGCCAGGGTTCTCGATCATCATCAGCAGGATGTCATGCACCTCCTCAATCAACTCAAACAGTGGTTCATCGACATTGTTTTCAGCATTTTCTGATTGCTCAAGCATCGATTCCGTACTGTGAGCTAGATCACCAATGGCGGCGATCCCTGTCATTCGTGCTCCACCCTTGATGGTATGGAAAATGCGCTGTAGTTCAGCTTTTACTTCGCTACTATCCGGCTCATTACGCCAGTTCTCGAGAGCCTCGTGAAATCGTGACAATAAATCAGTCGCTTCTTCCCTGAAGATTTCTAGCAGTTCATTTTCTGCATCATCCGCACTACCTTCAGCTTTCTCTTTTTCTTTTATTTCAGGCTCAGCTGCATCACCTGGAACTTCCTCATCTAGACTTTCTTCAACTTTACTTTCTGAGTAATCTTCTTCCGAACTCTCGTTAGATTCTACTTCTGCAATCGCAGATTCATCTGCAGCAGTGGAATAGAAATCAAGAACCCGTTGATTTAAATCAACCGCCTGGTCATCAAAATAATTGCTGTCAGGAGTATCGACCATCACTAGCAGGGTGTCATGTACTTCTCCGATCAGATCAAACAACGGTTCATCGATGTTATTTTCAGCTCGCTCTGATTGTTCTAGCATTGATTCTGTATTGTGGGCCAGATCACCTATAGTTGTGACCCCGGTCATTCTCGCACTGCCTTTTATGGTGTGGAAAATTCGCTTCAGTTCATTACGTGCCTCTATATTCTCCGAGTCACTTCGCCAGTCATCAAGCACTCCCTGAAAGCGGGAAAGTAAATCAATGGCTTCTTCACGGAAGATTTCTACCAGTTCATTAACCGGTTCTTCCTGCTCTTCATCCATTTCTACTTCACTGGCAAGTGCCTGCTCAGCAGTATCAGCAGATTCTTCAGTAAGCGTATCTTCTTCTTGAAGTATATCCAGACCGGAATCAGATTCTGTATGCTTTTCTGCTTCCTCTTCGGCAGAAGTTTCATCGATCTCATCAATATCATCGACAGCAAAGTAACTAGGCATCTCGATGGTACCGTGCAGCATCTGAGAGTTAGGCAAATGCTCGAGTCGCTTATGACATACTTTAGAGAGTTCACCCATGCCGACTAACAAGTGCTCTTCCAATGCTCGCGGTTGTCGCACAGACTCAAGCAGCTGCATGCCGAGGTCGTGGGCAGTCTGAATAATATCGATATCTTCCTTTGCAATATCAAGACTTCTCGCGCTCAACCCATCAAGCAGGTTTTCTACGGATTCATAAGTATCAGCAACAATATCAAATCCAACTGAGCGAGCGCTGCCACGCAGTGTATGTATCAACCTGTGCATCACTTCTGTAACTTCAGGATCCTTGTGCTGACGTATTTTGTTGACCTCTATCAAGAGGTCGTCCAGATGTTTATTTATCTCAGTGGTGTAGATATCACGCACAACAGCAGACTGCAGAGGTGATGGTAAGCCGGGAATTTCTTCAGACTCCTCAAGGTCTTCAGAGTCAACTTCAATTGCTTCTTCCAGTTTGACAACTTCGACTTCATCCGGAAGTTCAAGCTTTTCATCACCAGCTTCGATGTCGAACTCGTCCTCAATTGAAGCTTCGGATGCTTCGGTCCCTGGCGACTCCTCTACGATAAGCGTTTCTTCTACCAGTGCGTCTTCTTCTGCTGGTTCTATTCGCTGCTCAACCGGACTACTGACTCTGCTTACGCATTTCTGCCAATAAGAAACATCAATATTAGATTCATCATGCCTTTCAAGATCATCGAGCATTTCTGGCAATCTATTAACTGCTTCCTCATACAGAGAGAACATCTGTTCATTAGCTTCAATCTTTCCTGCAATAACCTTGTTCAGCAATTCTTCCAGCGACCAGGCAAATTCTCCAAATTCAACAGCGCCTGACATTCTGCCGCTACCTTTCAAGGTATGGAAACTACGCCGCAAATCTGCCCGTGCATCATCATCACTGCTATCAAACTTCAATTTTTCTACAAGGCCCTTAGCCATTGCAGCGATTTCTTTTGCTTCTTCGATGAAAATTTCCAGGATCTCATCATCAAAAACTGCAGCCTCTCTGGCGACTTCCTCAACTTCAGGGAGTGAAACTTCGGCTTCTAGCTGCGAGGTATCACCAGCTGTATCAGCTTCATCAGCAGTCGAGCTTTCTGTATCAGCTGCTGGATAGAAATCAGTATCACTGACCTCTTCCAGTTGAATGCCCAGATCATCGGGAGTTACTGATACTTCTACTAACTCACCTTCGCTCTTAGTACCATCATCAATCTCGGCTAAAGATACTTCGTCAGGTATTTTTCCTGTAAGCTTTTCCAATATAGATAATGACTGATGGAAGGTAGTCATTATGTCATCAGTCAGGTACTCGGGATCTTCTGAAAGCATACTGACAAGGGTAATTACCTCATTCGCAATCTTTTCGAGCTTCTCATCTTCATTGCGTTTTGCCAGTGCGATAATCGCAGCCATGTCCTTACGCAGAGTAGCAAGGTGGAGCTTGTCTTCAGGATTTCGCAGCCAGTCGTCGGCCTCATCTCGGATATGCATAACACGAGCTACGGCAGTATCACGATCTGATATGTTAGATGGTGCTCCTCGCAATAGTTCTTCCATTGCGCGTTCAAGTATCAACTCACTTGCAGGTTGATCATGCTGCAGTGATTCTGCATAAGATTCAATCGCACTGATTGCCAGCGCAGTTGCTTCCAAATGCTCAGTTGAAGGCTTGATATGCCCTTCAGCCATACTAGTGATTTGTTCATTAATCAATAAAATGAGTTCAATTGCACGGTCGCGCTCCAAAACTTTTAGCGCGCCTTCTATCTGTCGTAATTTATCCGGGATGGGAGTGAGAATTTCATTAAGATGCATATTCAATGAATACTTCTCAAATTTCTCAACGACCTCTTCAAGGTTGGCACTAATTTCTGCAGCAACGACCTTTACAAGTTGAGAAAATTCAACATCGGTTAATGTTCCTTCTTCATCAATGTCTATACCATCAACATCTAAAGAAGCAATACTTTCGGCCTGCTCACCAGTTCTGATCCAGTATAAATCAGCAATAGTCCGAGCCACCTTCTCTTCCCAGTCAGAAGACGGGTCATCAAGTTCACTACAGGCATTTTGAAGAGTTAGCAGAGCTTCAGCCAGAACAAGATCAATATTATTATTAATAACAAGGGCGCCAGCATCATAGGCCAGCGCAGTATGTGAAATTTCCTCTACTAAGGATTGCAGCTTATTCTTGTTGATGATATCAACTGCTCCTCGAATTTTATCCAGGCTGGACAACAGAGGATCTATTGATCTGACATCAGAATCAGGAGTATCAAAATATTGACCAAGCTGAGCTTCTGCACTGGATAACTCCTCACTCAGAGCTTTAATAATGGGTCGCAGTATTTCAGGGCTGGTGGCCTCAAATATCTGGCCGGTGTCTTTTGTAGGCTTACCACTGACCTGTTCATCGAGCTCAAAAGCATTCACCAGTTCAATTACGAGCGGACCGCGGCTTTCTGACTTGCCTATCTGAAAAAGCATTCTCTTTATTAGCGAATCTTGAGGAGACTTAACCAGTGAAGACTCACCACTCTGTATGATGCGCTTAAGCTCCTGTTCCAGCAGGGCAAAAAAATGTTTTGTTTCCCTATTTGTACTATCTAAACCACCATCCCTGAGCGCTTCAGCGAGAGCGGTCGCTATCCACCACAATTGTGATGTCACGTCAAAACGAGAAATATTCTTCAAATGGGTAAACAGCAGAATGATTGTACTAAGTGCCTGCTTATCATCCTTCTGGGTGAACCAGTGAACCATTGTAGCCAGCAATTGATTACGTGCCTGGATAGCCTCGTCCCTGAAATCTTCATCACTTAAGCGAGCTGATTTGTTAGCAGACACCTCGGGATAAATATCTAGCTCAGGATTAAACAGATCAAACTCAGTAACGGAATCTGCACCTCGTGCTGTTCGCAACTCGTTGATCAATGGTGTCAATGCAATTATAGAATCCGGATAGCCTGCATGTAGCTGTGAAATATAAGTGCTAAGGCTTAGTACACCGCGGCTTAGTACATCCAGGTTCTCTTCTGTTGCAGGGATATCTGCATCAATAAATCCTTCACAAACCAGTTCAAGCTCGTTAACTAGTCTTGCAGCACCATCTAGTTCTACGATCTGCAGAGTACCTGAAACCTGGTGCAGGAAGGCAACAGCCATGCGCATCTGGCTGGTATCATCTGTCGAGGTAGAAAATGCTTCTAACGAAAGCCGAGCCTGTTTGATTGACTCGTCTATTTCATCTTTAACCCAGCTGAATGTACTGGGGTCTACTTGACTCATGTCATCACCGGGTCTGCATTTAGAGAACCTGTTGCAATGCTGCTCAGGTCAGATTGGGAAGCAAAGTTTGTCATATTCAGGCGTTCTAGTGCTCGAAAACTCTTAAAAATCGCAGCCTAGCAACAACGCTGAGATAGCAAATTTTTGACGCAACATTTCTACTCATTAATTCCTCAAGATTCCCGGTATAGTAGGTATACATTAGTATTCAGGCTTTCAGTGTTCGCCTGCTAATTAGTCCTCAGATGGCAGCCTGAAACCAGCTACTGAAGATTTAAGCTGCCCGGCAAGAACTGATAACCTGCCGACGGATTCAGCCGTTTCAGTCGTCGTAGCAGAGGCCTGTGTTGTCAGTTCCCTAATATGTACCATCGTCCCAGATACACCCGTCGCTTCCTCAGACTGTTGTCGGGCTGTATTGGCCATAGCGGTAATAAGAGTCGAAAGTTCTTCTGATACCGTCTCAATCTCTCCCAGTGCACGACCGGCCTCATCAGCGAGTCGTGTATTCTCTACAACTTCGCGTGTCGCATCTTCCATAGAAGTTACTGCTTCGTTGGTATCAGCCTGAATGTTGCTGACCAGGTCTGAAATCTGTTTTGTCGCCTCAGCAGAACGCTCAGCAAGTCGCTGTACTTCGTCAGCAACAACCGCAAAACCACGACCTGCTTCACCAGCCATCGCCGCCTGAATTGATGCATTTAATGAAAGGATGTTTGTTTGTTCGGCAATATCATCGATCAATCCCACGATTTCACCAATTTGTTGCGAACTTTCACCAAGGCGCTTGATGCGTTTACCTGTTTCCTGCATCTTGTCACGCATATTATTCATACCCTTGATCGTCAACGTCACCGCTTCAGACCCCTGCTTGGCCAGTTCCACCGAGCCATTTGCTACTTCCGCTGAGCCGTCAGCACTTTCCGATAGCTGGCTCATCGACTGGGCCATATGCACAATGGACTCTGTTGCAGTACCAATTTCTTCTGCCTGCTGGCCTGTCTGTGCCTGCAATGAGGTTGTTTTTTCACGCGTACCTTCAGACTCCGTAGCAACCTGATCAGACGCAGTATTAATCTGTTTTACCAGGGTGCGCATTTCCAGCACCGCGTAGTTCATGGAGTCAGCAATAGCACCCGTCACCTGGTCAGTCACTTCCGCTTCAATGGTCAGATCACCGTCGGCGAGGTCTCCCATTTCATCGAGAAGTTTCAGAATAGCGGCCTGTGCCTGCCTGTTCTGTTCATTACTTTCAAATTCCCTCATCCGCGAACTGGCAACCAGTGAGCGAATGAACATCAGGAAGAAAAACAATGCCGCACCACCAAAGATAAATGGCAGGAGATTGATATATTTAATATGTGAGTAAAGACCCTGATAGCTGTCAACCAGAGACTCAATATTCACCAGGAATTTTTCTGAGTTTTCTGTAATACGTTGAGCCGATCGCTGTGAAACGAAGAACTCGGTTACCACCTGTTGTGCTGCCTGAATATACTCATTCAGCTGGTTAAAAATTTCATCAGACTTGTCAATTTTTGCAATAACTTCAGGACTCGCATTTCTACGCAGACCGCGGTTAATGCGTTTATATAATTTTGCATCTTTACCAAACTGGGTTGCCGAAACAGCGGCATCCATACCACCCAGAGCAAACACGTTTACGTCTTTGGTAATACGCTGACTCCAGGTGCGCTGTGTGCCCGCTCTGGAAATAATGTCCTGCGGCGCATCTTCTGCAATCAATGCCTCTACAACTTCATCTGATACTGCCAGCAGCAGGGGTGACAGCTGGTTAATAGAAGCCACATTTTCACGAATAGAAAGCAGTGCAGATTTATTACTCAAAATAGCTGCCACGTCTGGATCCAGTGAGTTCCACATATCCTGCACAGGTTGTAGTGCAGCACTTACAGAATCCGGAGAAGCAGGCAGCCTGTCATCGCCTTCAACCAATGTTTTTAAAATGCTGTTAATTCTATTTTTAGAATCCTGCAGTGTGGCGAATGCCACCTCATTACCGAGCACGGCTTCACGTGCGTCCTTTGCAACTCTTTGTGAAAGCATCAACAGGAGACTGGATTCTTCCACATAACCAGATTGCTGTGCTGTCGTTCGCGTTTGCCACATAAGCACACCTACCAGCCCGATTACCGAAACCACCATGCCGATACCCAGCAGTGGCAGATTATTTGCGAACTTACCTAGTGCAGACGGCGCCGCACTTTTCTTCGATGCTGATGATTCTGTGTCAGGACCAATATCAACCATACCTGAATCTGTCAGTTCTTCACCCGGAAACTTACTTTGTTCTGCCATTAAACCACCCTCAACAATTGCTCATTATCTTTGTAAACGTATCCTGTCTTCCTGCTTACGCTGCCGCAGTAAGAAAACTTTTATCTTCAAACAAAAGATCAGTATCGAATACCAGCCATTTTTGCTGATCTCGACCCACTGACCCAGCAATATATCCAGCCCACTTTTGATCCATCTCACCTGTCTCGCATCTGTTAGCTTCGGGATCAAAATGCCTTAACCCCTGCAAGCGACTCACCAGCAGACAGCAGGACAACTGGTCATTATTGATCACTATCAACCGTGAATACTGATCAGCATTCACGGGACCCATGCCTAGAAAATCCTGTAAATCTATTACGCTAAGCAATCGACCTCGAACATTTGCAATGCCGCGCAACCATGATTGCGTCCGTGGAACCATTGCGAAAGGTGCAGAAGGAACCACTTCTGAAATTTGATCCATTGCAGTCACCAATTGAAGTTCACCCACGCGGTATGAAAGCCCTACCCATTGCTCCGCAACAATGACTTCCTGCGGCAATGACATATCAGCCGATAGAACGTCCTGCTCCATGAGTTGAAGTATTTCAAGTGGATGAGCAGACATTGCCTTACAGTGACTCCAGCACCCTGATCAACTCAGTTTCTTTCACCGGTTTCGTCAGGTATTCATTTGCCCCCTGGCGCTTGCCCCACACTTTGTCAGTTTCCTGGTCCTTGCTTGAAATAATGATGACGGGTATATCAGCCGTTTCAGGGTTCTTCTTAATTTTCCGTGTTGCCTGAAAACCATTCATCTCAGGCATTACTACATCCATCAATATAAGATCTGGCTTCTCTGTCTGTGATTTCTCTACAGCATCGAGGCCATTTGTTGCAGTAATTATTTCAGGTATCTTTTGTCGGTTTAAAATGTCGACAACCATGTGCAACTCAGTCGGGGAATCATCGACTACCAATATTTTCTGAAACCTCATTTTCAGCTATACCTCGTTGTGTTTATTCTTTGATCGAATACCATCATGCATTTGCCACTTCATCGGTAGCTACATATTTATTAATGGCACTGACCAGATCATCCTGGGTAAAAGGCTTATGGATGTGCTGTTCAGACCCAGCCAGCTTTCCCCTGGCTCGATCAAACAGACCATCCTTGCTCGATAACATTACAATTGGAATTGAACCGAATTGCTTATTGTTTTTGATTAATGCACACGTTTGATAACCATCCAGACGCGGCATCATAATATCGATAAAAATAATATCTGGATGTTGATCAGCGACAACAGACATGGCCTCGAAACCGTCGGCGGCGGTAATTACTTCAAAACCAGCCCTTTTGAGGAGCGTTTCCGCAGTTTTACGAATCGTGCTACTGTCATCAATGACCATTATTTTAATAGTCATATGCTTTTTCGCAGTTGTATTGTCAGGAGAGTATCCACCATCATCCTATCCTTAATGTATATTATTTATTCCTTTTTATAAGTTGTTATTTTATATAGATAGCACAAACATTACTATATAGCCATAGAAGACCATATTCAGGTGCAAAAAACCAGTAAAAACTGCAAACTTTTTGCCTGCCAAGGCTATTTGCATGCAAACAATAAAAATTTAGATTTCGTGCTTTGCTATCATTCCAAATATAATTCTATAGTGTAGACCAGCTTTCTCAATAAGGAAGGGTTGCTGTAAAGAAATTTCAGACACCCTTCCCTTACAGGTAAATATATAATATGACTTCCGTTCCTCACCTGACCACAGCATTGACAGGACCATTACAGGACCTGGAAACACACATACTGACAAACCAGACCGAGATTGAACACTGGTTTCGCACTCAATGGCTATCATATCGCGCACCCTTCTATAGCTCGGTTGACCTGCGAAATGCTGGTTTCAAAGTAGCGCCAGTAGATACCAACCTTTTCCCTGCTGGTTTTAACAATCTCAATTCGGCTTTTCTGCCGCTATGCGTGCAAGCCGTGCAGGCAGCGATTGAGCATCTCTGCCCAAAAGCAAGAAGGCTGATCATCGTACCGGAATCTCATACGAGAAATAAGTTTTACCTGGAAAGTCTGGCCACCTTGCAGGGCATCATCGAAAAAGCAGGTCTGGAAGTACGTATCGGACATATAGATCAGGAGCAGCAAGAGCGCGAAATCGCTTTACCATCGGGCCTGGTTGTTAGCCAGTACCCGCTGCAGCGATCCGGCGGCAGACTGCATATTAAAGATTTTGACCCCTGTATAGTATTGCTGAACAATGATTTATCAGATGGCATTCCGCCACTGCTTGAAAACATTGACCCTGGCCAGACGGTTACCCCGGTACCTACTATGGGTTGGTCAAGCAGATTGAAATCAGACCATTTTGCCCATTACCAGCGTATAGCCAGGGAATTCTCCGACATCATTGAAATCGATCCATGGCTGATTGACCCTTACTTCAGGCGTTGTGGAAAAATTGACTTCCAGAAGCGAGATGGAGAAGAATGCCTGGCTGATAATGTTGCCGAGGTACTCGCAACGATTCAAAAGAAATATCTGGAATATGGCATCAAGGAAGAGCCATTTGTCATCGCCAAGGCTGATGCAGGCACTTATGGCATGAACATAATGACCATACGTGACCCATCAGAGATTAAGAGCCTGAACCGGAAACAAAGAAATAAAATGGCGCGAGGCAAAGGCGGTAGCAGTGTCACCGATGTGCTGGTACAGGAAGGTGTCTTCACTTTTGAAACCTGGGGCAGTGAAAATGCCATTGCCGAACCGGTGGTCTACATGATTGACCACTCGGTAGTAGGCGGATTTTACCGGGTCCATACCAACAGAGGCATCAACGAAAATCTCAATGCACCTGGTATGCATTTTGAACCGCTGGCCTTCGCAGACACCTGCACACTGCCAGATAAATTGGCAGACCCGGATGCCGGGCCCAACCGGTTTTATACCTATGGTGTTATCAGCAGGCTGGCATTACTGGCAGCTGCGCGTGAAATCAATACCTTGAAGGGTGCTGCATGAACAATCCCACTGTTATCGGTGTCATTATGGACCCGATCGAAAAAATCAACATTACTAAAGATAGCACCTGGGCAATGATCCTGGCAGCACAAAAACGCGGCTGGGAAGTACGCTATATGCAGCAGGCAGACCTTTTTACAAGCAATGGCCGAGTCTACGCAGAAAGCCGTGTTGTTAAGCTTTTTCCTGGAAAGGACCGCTGGCTCGAGCTTTCGCCTCCATGCACGCATGAACTGTCTCAATGTGATGCTGTATTAATGCGAAAAGATCCACCGTTTGATATGGAGTATATCTATACAACATACAAGCTGGAGCTGGCTGAGCAACGAGGCACGCTAATTGTAAATAGTCCGCAAAGCCTTCGTGACTGCAATGAAAAATTTTTTACCACCTGGTTCCCGCAGTGTACGCCACCAACCCTGGTAACTCGATCTGCTGAGCAGCTGCGGCAGTTTATTGTCGAGCATGATGACTGTATCTTCAAACCGCTTGACGGTATGGGCGGTGCATCTGTTTTCCGTGTGCATGGCGATGACTACAACAAAGGCGTCATCATCGAAACTCTGACGAAACACGGGACGACCAGTGTCATGGCCCAGCGTTTCATTCCCGAAATCAGCGAGGGCGATAAACGCATACTGATGGTTGATGGAATAGCAGCACCGTATGCGCTGGCCCGCATTCCTGCACCCGGTGAAACACGCGGCAACCTTGCCGCCGGTGGAAGCGGCAAAGGCGTTGCACTAAGCGATCGCGACTACTGGATCAGCGAGCAGGTCGGGCCAATGTTAAAAGAGAAAGGCATCCTGTTCGCCGGACTTGATGTGATTGGCGACTACCTGACTGAAATCAATGTGACCAGCCCGACCTGTATACGGGAGCTGGACAAGCAGTTTAATCTTGATATTGCCGGCGACTTAATGAATGCCATCGAGCTGCGTTTACCTGCATGATGTTTTATATCAGCAGCTGGAATTCTCCCTGTAAAAATATTCAGATGTTCGCGAGATTTGATCTGATGAGATGGCTAGCCACCCTGCTGCTCGCCATTGCTCTCGCAGCAACACTCACAGCCTGCGACAGACAGAATCTTCATCGCTATCAGTCATTTTCCTTCGGCACACTTATAGAAATTAAAATTCGCAACAGCGACAGTTCACTGGCTGACCAGGCAAGTGCCCGTTTATTTCATGATTTCGATAGCATGCATAAAGACTGGCATGCCTGGGAACCTGGAAAATTAACGCAAACCAGCGACCTGCTGGTAAAAGCCGAATGGTTCACTGCTGACGACTCAGTTCTGGAGTTGATAAAGCTAGCACAACAATACTCTCAGTTAAGTAATGGTCTATTCAATCCGGTGATAGGAAAGTTGATCCATGCATGGGGCTTCCAGGGTACTGAACAACCTGAAACACCGCCCTCTCAGGAAAATATTGATAAACTGCTGGCAGACCTGCCTGGTGCAAATGATATAGAAATTGATGGCAGCATGATGCGTGGCCACAATGACCAGATAAGCCTGGATCTTGGTGCCATCGCGAAGGGTTACGCGGTCGCTGCCGGAATTCAGAAACTTCGTGCCAAGGGCATCCAGAATGCATTAATCAATGCCGGCGGTGATCTGTGTGGCATAGGCCGCCAGGGCGAACGCAGCTGGCGTATTGGTATACGAAATCCCTCCGCTGAAGGCATCATGGCCAGCATTGAGCTGAACAATGATGAATGTGTTTTTACTTCTGGGGATTATGAACGCTTTTTTACTCATGATGGCAAACGCTACCACCATATCATCGACCCCCGCAACGGCTACCCGGCTGACAAAGCAGTATCGGTAACTGTGCTGCACAATAATGGCGCCATCGCTGATGCAGCGAGCACGGCTTTGTTCATTGCCGGCCCGAATGGCTGGCAGGAAATCGCAGCTAAAATGGGCGTAAGCGATATAATGATGATAGACAGACAAGGCAGGATAATCATGACGCCTTCAATGCAGAAGCGGATTAAACTTGAAGCCAGCGAATCAAACCGTGCAGTTCTCATCAGAGAGCCGCTGCCAGCTGACTTTTCAGCAGGGTCTTCCATGCCTGGTCAAAGAGGTCATGAATAGTCTTATGAATAGAAATTTCACCGGTAGCCTGGAAATAAAAATCGGTGACTGGCTGATTATTCTCTGCTGCCTGTTATTAATACCAATGGCCTGGGTAATGACAACGCATCAGCCGGGCGCAACAACAGCGATAGAAATAACGGCTGACGATAAGACGCCTGTCATCTATTCAGTAACGAATAACCACTCAGTCAAGGTAACTGGAGAACTTGGCCAGAGTGTAATAGAAATTCGTGATGGCAAGGTACGCTTCTCCGACTCTCCCTGCAACAGCAAGGTTTGCATTCTAAGCGGCTGGCACCAACATAGCGGAGACCATATCATCTGCCTGCCAAACAAGGTTGGTATTACATTGTTATCACAAAATGAACTTTTTGACGGTATTAATTTTTAACACAGTTTTAAGTTTTCATTATTCAGAGAAACCAGATATGAATGATCAATATATTACGCCGAAACCTTAAAACTAATTGACCATGTCCAGCCAATTTGAAATCACTGAAGAAGACAAAAAAATTGCCTCCTTTGCAGCACTAGCAATTGCCATTCACGTTCTTGAAAGCGGTTTCCCAAGTCCTGTTCCCGGCATCAAGCCCGGCTTCGCCAACATCATCACCCTGCTAGTATTATTCCGCTATGGCTGGCGTTTCGCAGCGTGGGTTAGTTTGCTGCGCGTGACAGCCGGCAGCCTGCTACTGGGAACATTTATGTCGCCGACTTTTGTGCTCAGTCTTGCTGGCGCGCTGGCCAGCTTGTTAACAATGCTGTTGTTATGGACAACTGTACGACCCTGGGTTGGACTGACTGGAGTAAGCGTGTTAGCGAGTGTCAGTCATGTCATGGCACAATTATTCATAGCGTGGTGGCTATTCATTCCTCACCCGGGAATACTGGTATTGGCGCCTCTACTGGTTACTGCAGGCATTTTATTTGGCATATTTAACGCTATAATTGCATCGTCAATTGAAAACAGGCTTGTAGCTGATCCCAAATAATTTATGAACTTGTATTTTCTAACTAAAATAGACCATCCAGGTCCTGTCTTTTTTCACTGTAAACGTGCTATTGCGTGCCATTGGCGCTCTGATATGGAACTATACCCCAGCATCACACACGGAATTATTCGAGGCTTTCAGAAAAGAGCATGAGCTACGCCGATTTATTCAGTGATCAGGATAATAGAAGCGATCTCGGGATAACCCTGATCGGCGCTGCGCTGTTGCATATTGTGCTGATTTTAGGGCTAACCTTCACGCTGCCGAAAAAGCAGATCAATGATGACCCACCACAGCTTGAAATTACTCTGGTACAGGCGCACACCGAAGAAGTACCTGAGCCTGAAAAAGCAGATTTTCTTGCCAACGCGACCCAGCAGGGTGGTGGCGACACCGAAAAAGAATTACAGGCAAAAACGCCTTTACCCGGCACTGCAAAGAAAAATAAACCGCAACCCAGGTTTCGCCCGCCAAGTGAAGCCAGCGAAGAAGTTGTTACCCAGACTGATAAAGTACTGGTGGCTGAAACAACTAAACAGAAACCAGTTCCACAGCCAGTTAAGAAAGAGAAAAAGAAAACACCTGAAAAGAAACCATTGATCGGGCTGCCTCAAGCTGTAAGCCTGGATAGTGAACGCGAGCGTATGCTGGCAGAATTGTCACTACAGCAGCAAAATTATCAGAAACGACCTAGAAAGAAATTTCTTACCGCAAACACGCGAGAATATAAATTCGCAACCTATATGGATGCATGGCGGGCCAAGGTTGAGCGCATCGGCAACCTGAATTACCCAGAGGAAGCCAAGCGCCGTAACCTTACCGGAAGCCTGGTACTGGACGTTGCTATCCTGCCGGATGGTAAGCTTGATAACATCAATGTGCGGCGGAGTTCGCGTCACAAGGCACTCGATGATGCTGCAATTCGCATCGTGCGTCTGGCAGCACCTTATGCACCATTCCCGAAGAACTTTCGTGATGAGGTAGATATCATTCACATTACCCGCACGTGGAAATTTCAGCATGGAGATCGACTGACCAGCCAGTGAAATCGCTTGCCAACCATTTCCTTATTGCCATGCCAGGCCTCAACGATGAAAACTTTGGCCATAGTGTGACACTCATCTGTCATCATGATGATGAAGGTGCCATGGGCGTTGTAATCAATCAGCCGCTTGATGTCAGTGTGGCGGAGCTGTTCAATAATGCCGGACTGGCAACATCTAAACTATTGCACCCCGGCCATCCTGTATGGTTCGGTGGCCCGGTAAGACAGGAGCATCTTTTCGTTCTGCATGATAGCAGTAATATGTGGGACAATACATTGCAGATCAACGACAACCTGTGCCTGACTACTTCAGCTGATTTTCTTGATGCGCTTGCTGGTGGCC
>JARFQI010000098.1 GCA_029287855.1 Arenicellales bacterium
CCGTTATCATGGTCCTATTCCTACATGAGACGATTCCATAACTCGAGCAGTGCAACAATGGTTGCAACTGCATCACTCGAAACCGAACTGCATGACAGAGGATTTATAAATTTAAAGCGCTGGAGCCGTGGTGTTGATACCTATCTGTTTCGTCCCCTGAAAAAAAAGAAATCTACCGGGGAAAGGCCAGTTGCCGTCTATCTAGGTCGTGTTGCGATAGAAAAAAACATCAGGGCCTTCCTTGATCTTAATATATCCGTGAGCAAACATATAATAGGAGATGGACCAGCTATGAACGAGCTGAAAGAGCAATACCCGGATATCCACTTCGCTGGCTATAAAACTGGCGAGAATCTTGTTGCGCATCTCGCATCTGCCGATGTAATGGTGTTTCCTAGTCTCACCGACACATTTGGACTGGTTCTAATTGAGGCTATGGCATGCGGAGTACCTGTTGCTGCATACCCGGTAACTGGCCCGAAAGACATCATTGAAAATGGGGTCAACGGATGGGTTGATGGAGACCTTGCGTATGCAATTGAAAAGGCGCTTACTGTTTCTCCTCAAAGCTGTAGATCCTTTGCAGAAAAGTTCTCGTGGGAGCGTGCGACAAAGCAGTTCGCTTCAAATCTTGTACTTTTAAAAAATCAGGTCAATAGTGCACCGCTATCATTAGAGGCTGAATCTTCATAATCCGCCCTCGTACATAATGTAATTCGCGCTCATGATGGGTCATTAGTATGCAGGTCAAGTAGAATGTGAAGTTTCCGGCTTCGCTGTTTGTAATCCTTTAGCAGGACAACCAATTTTTCGATGTGAATAGATAATCCACTGCTTCATATAGATAGCGCACAAGCTGCGGGCCTCGTCTTCTTCCATGGCATGTTGCTGCAGATCACAATCTTTTCTGCCTGAGATCCTTAAGAATAAATTTAACTTCTTTTCTATGAACCTGGTTACTCACAAGAGCCCAGTGAAACCGAGTTAGAAGTAATAATCTTCTTGTAAGTCTGTCGTTCATAGATTGTTGAAAAGTCATTTTATTATCCAGCTTAAAACGATGGTGTATTTTTAAAAGCTTTAATCGAGGGGTAGATAGGTCAGCCGTGGACAACTAGAGAAGACAGGACTCATATCCCCTGATGTAAAATGTATAAAAATGCTCAGCTCTTAATGAAAAATATTATAACTGAACAAAAATTCAACATTGAGCAACATTCAAAAAGGAGATAGCATCACATCATCAATAATTTCATCCATACTGTCCTGCTCTATCTTCACTCTCACGTTTCCTTTGTTGCTTAGTTCATAATCTTCTTCACAGCTGACACAGCGCATGCAACCAGGTATAGCTGCTTTACGTTTAGCGGGTATCTTCTCTCCGCACTCAATACAGTTTGCTGTAGAAGAAATATATCTTGCTGTGTCGACCCTGATCCCACGCGCCGCAGCAATAGCTCTTTCAAGAAATTCGGTGATAACCTGGTCCGCGATGTCTGCCTGATCCATATTGACCTCTCTTTAAGTAATTTTCTATTCTGGGAGATCATAGAAATAGTATGTTTCATCACTATGACAATTCCGTCACAGTTGTATGACAACAAACGCCAGGTAGCATTCTGTTATTAATTTTTATACACACATCAGGTAAATCACAGTAGGAGTGAATCAATTGGAATTGCACTATCTGCATAACAACGTGAACTGAATTACAGTGACTGTCTATGTAGGTTAATTTTTTCAATATGCAGCGTGGTGTGGTTCGGTGACAAATCCAGGAGCAATCGATGAAAATGCAATGGTATTGAGTTTTTGATATCACTCAGTTTGCAAACCATGGAGATTCTTCTGCCTGCTGCCAATCCGCTCATACTCTGCAATGACCTGTGCACCCAGCAATAGAATAATTGCTGCCGCTTCCAGGCTGATCAAAATAACTATCGCAGTTGAGAAGGCACCATAAATCAGATTAACCAGCGACAAGGTGGAAAAATACCATACCAGCACATGCCGTGTTGCCTCCCATAGAATTGCTGCAGTAACGCCACCAATCAACGCATGTTTTAATGACAAACGCCCTACGGGCATGACCATGTATAGCGACGTCAGCAGTATGACCTCGCCACTGAATCCGAGTAGATAAATAAATAAAGTATCCATAATGCCCAGTGACAGCCCGTGACTGCGCAGGTAGCCACTGACAATACTGACCAGCAATAAGCCAATGGCCAGCAGCAGGATATAGATATAGGGAATTATCGCAGAAACAAGAAAATGCCGACGTTTAATTGATACCCGGTGAAAGAAAATTACGCACATGGCGTTCTCAAGTGCGGTAAAGGCAAAGGAACTGAAAAACAACAATAGTACAAAGCCGATGATGCCGATAAGTTTTGATTTTTGTAAAAAGACATCTACCTGGCTGATCACAGCATCCGCCTGGCCCGGTGTCACCAGTACCAGGTAGTCACGCAATGCCGCCAGCAGGTCCTGCGGGTCATCGAACTGCGACAGTACCACCAGTATCAATGCAATCATGGGGATGATTGACAGCAAGGTGTAATAGGCAATTGCACCGGATAACAGAAAACCCTGGTTGGCACGAAAGCCTGACAGCACACGCTTGATGAAGCCCAGTGGATCAAGAATTACAGCGCGTGTTCGTGAAGAGGACAATATAGTCACCGTTTTAGCCTGTCAGGCATCAATCTTAAGTGTTTTAAAAACTGTTAGGAATAGTTTCACTAAGAAAATACATGGCCAGCTCATCCTTTCCGGTTCATCTCATCCCCTGATCCAACCTCCAGGCTAGCAGATTAATCATTTACTCTGCTTCTTCAATCTTTCCATCTGCATGCCTTGCGAAACGTCGCCTGCCTGTATGCACCTGGTCTCTGTTCGGCCACGGCCAGCCGCCAAATTCTGTTTCCTGGTAGTCCTTCATTGCCTGCATAATTTCATTTCGGCTATTCATCACAAAAGGGCCATATTGCTCAACAGGTTCGTTTATTGGCCGCCCCTGCAATAGCAGTAAGCGGCATTCTTCATTGGTATTCTGCAACACTGCATCCGCATCTGATTGCAATTCAATGCTGTGCATCGGTGCGATGTCTACGCCATCAACATTCAATGAACTGCCCTGGTATAAATACAATGTTCTATTCAGGCCAGCTGCCGCTTTTGGCAACTGCCAGCGTGCCCCGGCAGACATGACAATAGTCCATATCGCAACATGATTATCAGGATTACCGGCCCAGGAATCAGGTGGAGGCTGCAGCGCCTGTGTCTCTTCGAGTACACCGGCTATAACATCCACTGTTGTTTTTTTGCCAGTCTCATCAAGAAAAGCTTTTTGCGGAATATTACTGGCCCAGAACATGGAGAAGTGCGGCTCTACCATTTTGTTTTGCGCTGGCAGGTTTAACCAAACCTGGAACAGCTCAAGAGTATTTTCTCTATCCCGGTTAACCAGCGGAAACATTTCCGAGTGCTGCACACCTCTGCCCGCCGTCATCCATTGCACATCTCCGCCGCCATAACGACCTGCCGCGCCCATCGAATCGGCATGATCAACCAGGCCCTGCTGAACAATCGTTACCGTTTCAAATCCTCGATGCGGGTGGACGGGGAAACCCGGGACCCGGTCCCCATGGTACATACGCCAGCCATCTTTGATCTCGAAATCCATTCCGATGTTGCGTCCTTCCAATGAGGCATTCGGCCCAAGATCATTGTTCCCTTCAGGATAAAAATCATTGTGATAGGCACAAAATAGAAATGGGTCACTCGTCTGCCACTGGAAATCAATCGGCTTGATGCTTTTAATGGCACTACTCTTCATTTCATTCTCCTTTTGAGAGATTAACAGTATATGCAAACGAAAGTTTTATCATTATTTCATGACAGATCTAGAGGTTTAACCGGCGCATCCAGCCAGCGGCTGTCATTTTTCCAGTCATAGTCAGGGTCATCGACGTATAGTTCTACTTCATTTCCATCCGGGTCCCGCAGATAAATACTCTGGCTGATGGTATGATCAGAAACACCATCCGGCGTATAACCCAGCTCAAGCAGTTTTTTGTAGAGCTTTTTTAAATCATCAATGGAGTCACCTATCTTCCAGCCAGCGTGATACAGCCCTACTCGCCTGCCGTGAAGGGGGCCTTCCGCTTCGCCAACCTCGATCAACAACAATTCATGATGTGTACTGCCGCCAGTGAGTATGGCAGCCTGATTATTGAAAATTCTGCCACGAACATCGAGCCCGACAACTTCATGATAGAATTTTAAAGATGTTTCCAGATCACGCACGTAATACACGATATGCCCGAGTGTTGTCACACTACTCCCCTCATCTAAAAGGTTATCGGTGACAGGTAGTCTAGACAATGCTCAGCAACCGATCAATGTTACTTAAAGGCTTGCTTATACAGCTTACTAGTGATTCCCTGAATTTTTTTCAATATGAATCAAAACACCACTGCTTAGGAGCTTGATCAGCTGCTGCATTTCCATCTCGGATACTTCATCCTTATCACAACTGGAAGTACAGAGGTTGGCCGCTGTTATCAGAACTGATGAGTTATTAACAAACAGGTCAAGCGCTTGCCCTTTACGGCCAAGAATACCTTTAATCACCGCAGGGCTTAACATGCCTGCAGACTCCATAACTGGCAAAATTGCTACATTGTGAATCGCAGTCAGTAATTTAGGGCCAATGAACTGTGGCGGCATCGCACCCTGGTTGAGAAGCAATAAGCGTTCAGCAGTTTCACTATAAAAATCTAGAAAATGATTTCCCTGGCGAAACATCAGAAATGCATTATGCACTTTATTAAAGACTTTGAGTTTGCCCTGGCGGTCGTTCTGTACCCAGACTTCACGCCCTACGGCATAGGGCTGCTCGGGTAGAACAAAATCCGAAGGATTAAAAATAAGGAAATCTGCATCCAGCCAGATAACGGTTTCATAGCCCCTGTTCAGCGCACCCTTAAGTACTAATAACCGGGCAAGGTCTGATGCGACGACTTTTTGATTTCGTGTTTTCTCAAACAATCCGACGGGTAAACAGTCAAATAATTCATCACCGATAAATTGGTATTCATAGTCATTCAATACACACCATTCCTGAACAGAATCCAGGCAAGGCTTAATCCAGGAATACGGCAATGGTGAACGGTGTGATTGAATAACCAGTGTGCGGTTGATCGGTTTATACCATCTTAGTTTGGAGATATACTTCTCTAGCCGAGCCTGTTACTCCTGATGCAGGAAAATAGCAGGATATCGCGCAAGTTAATTGTGGCTTAATGCATTCTCATTTTCTGATATCTAGCAGCCATATGTTCCTGGTATGTGGTAAGCACCATATTGTACTGCTGTTCATTTAAGATTTTTTTCAGATTATCCCGACAGTTAACTTTCCGTTCAGCAATATCCCGCCGCAATGCAAGCATCTCGTCAACTTTGCTCATCAAGGCTGCCTTATCAGCGCCTTGCAATGAAGCCTCCATGATTTCTTTTTCCAGCATCATTACCTTGCCAACCTGTTCATTAATTATTGGATTGCTCTTTTCTCTCCATGCTGACAGGGCCTTTTGTTGCTCAGGAGTGAGATTCAGTTCACCACTTTTTTTCTTTACCACCATCATCAGGTTGGGCATTGGGTTGGCGTGGTGCATGGCTCGCTTCTGACCCATTTTTCCATGCTTACCACCTTTATGGGCACACCACTTGTGCTGACCCTGCTCCTCGGTTTCGTGCTGACTGGCAAAGCCTGCCGTGCCAAACGACAGTGCAGTAGCCATAGCTATAAATGTGATAATTTTCATGAGTATCTCCAATGAGTTTAAGTTTGTATGATGTACGTGCCTGTCGTCACGGACTTTAAATGAATAAGTAGCAGGGAAATCTATCGCACCAGAATAATCCTAACATTTATTCAGCTCAATCTTTCTAGGATTTTTTATTAATTAGCACGCCCGATTTAGGGTTCAATAAAAATTTAAGCTTAACAGCCCGCAGCACACTCGGCACTGCTGTTAAACTCCATCGTGCGGCCACTGAGTGGCAAATACACAGGCACACCAACTGCCTTTAGAAATGTGTCTGACCGTGTGCCGGCAATCAATTTACCGTCTTTTGTCGAGGCCTCATTTGCGTGCGAAGCAATCACAGCATTCGGTTTGATAAGTTCATTTATGACATAAGCCGCTTCTTGCGGGCCGGTGGTATAGGTATCGCCAATATTCATCACCACTAATTTGGCGCCATAATGTCCGCGCACAACCAGGTCCTGTTCCGCAGTAATGCCGGTATCCCCCGACAGGTAGACCACCAGGCCATTGGAAAAAGTCAGCACATAGCCGGTTGGCGGCCCGGCGTAGGCAGTCAGACCTGCTGACTCCATCATGCCACCCAGTTCACCGCCAATCATCCCGCCCGCAATACCATTCGAATGCACTGCAGGCACAGTCGTAATCGTCACGCCACCTACTTTGCGTGAACCGCCAAAACGCACTAGCAGCGAATCTTTAGGATTACCGCCCAGTGTTTTCAGCTTGCCGGCAAAAAACTGTGGCATTTCACTGCCGGTAATAATTTTCGCCTTTTTAGCCAGCGCAATATTGACCGTGCTGGTATTTGGCAAGGCATTGACAGGCGTCACCGGCTTTCCGCACTCGCCATCATTGACACGTTTGATATGCTGGTTTCCAACATGATCTCCGTGCATGTGGCTAACCAGAATCGCATCGATGCTGCCAAGGCGCTCGTCGTTGGCACCGGCGACTGTTCTACCCGCATCATAAAGCAACCGGGTACCGTCCGGATCCTCAAAAATCAGCGCACGATCACGACTGCAGAATTCACCATCGTGGCTGCCAAGAGGTGTTATCTTGACGTTTTCAGCAAACGCGGCTGTTGATGTTATAAGGAAAGTACTTATTACCATCACACTAAAACATATCCGAAGCTTTAATTCGTTAGTCATTACAAAACTCCTTCCTGTTTATTTTATATGCGGCTAAAGATCAGACACAATAACCACCTGATAAGAAGAAGAATACACAGAACCTGTATTGCTTTATCCAGCCTATTTCCCAATTACTATTACAGGATTACTGCATCTCCGGCTCAACTGTAATATTATCAACAGATGCGCAAAAAGGTTAATCACTCAAGGTGGCGGTAGAACTCCTGCATCCCGCTGTTCAGGACTGGTTTCTGCAATCCATTGGGCAACCAACGGATCCACAAAAACTGGCATGGCCGGCTATACGTCAGCATAAAAACACCCTTATCGCCGCCCCCACAGGCACCGGTAAAACACTCGCCGCCTTCATGTCATCTATCGATGAGCTGGTTATTGAAGGTCTCGAGCATGATCTGCCGGATGAAACGCGGGTTTTGTATGTCTCTCCGCTAAAGGCCCTGTCCAATGATATACAAAAGAACCTGCAATTTCCGATAAGCGGTATTCGTGATTCGTTGCTGGAACACGGCCTGCCAGATGTTGAAATCCGCGCCTGGGTTCGCACCGGGGACACCCCGCAAAGCGAGCGCCAGAAAATGCGCAAGAAGCCGCCTCATATTGTGGTGACTACGCCGGAATCGTTATTTATTCTGCTCACCTCTGAATCCGGTCGAGAAATGCTAGCGACGGTACACACCGTTATTATCGATGAAATACATGCCCTCGCCGGTAACAAGCGTGGTGCGCATTTGATGCTGTCTCTCGAACGGCTTTCAGCGCTCTGCATCAAGCCCCCGGTACGCATCGGCATCTCGGCTACACAGAAGCCGATTGAGACCATGGCCAAATACCTCTGCGGTGAAGAAGAGTTCTGCAATATCATCGACACCGGCCATGTCAGGCAGCGTGATTTAGAGATTGAAGTGCCGGACTCACCGCTGGAAGCCGTCATGGCAAACGAGGTCTGGGCTGAAATCTACCAGCAGCTGGAAGAACAGGTAAACCAGCACTCAACCACCCTGATCTTTGTCAATACGCGACGTCTGGCCGAGCGTGCTGCGCATCACCTGGCCGAACGCCTGGGCGATGATGCCGTGACGGCACATCATGGCAGCCTGTCACGCGAGCACCGTTTGAATGCCGAAACACGATTAAAACAGGGACAACTTAAAGCACTGGTAGCGACGGCCTCGCTAGAACTCGGTATCGATATCGGTGATATCGACCTGGTCTGCCAGATCGGTTCTCCACGTTCAATTGCCACCTTCCTGCAGCGCGTCGGCCGAGCCGGTCACTCGATCGGTGCTGTTCCCAAAGGCCGCTTATTTCCGTTGACCCGCGATGACCTGGTCGAGTGCACAGCAATCCTTGACGCCATCCAACATGATGAGCTGGACCACATTGTTATGCAGCCGCATCCACTCGATGTGCTGGCACAGCAGATCATTGCCGAAGTCGCCAACCGGGAATGGGATAAAAGCGAGCTCTACAATACGTTCAAACAGGCCTGGATCTATCGCGACTTAACGCAGGCAAACTTCGATGCCATAATTAAGATGCTGGCCGATGGCTATTCAACACGACGTGGCAGGCGCGGTGCCTACCTGCATTACGATGCCGTAAACCAGCGATTGCGTGCCAGGCGAGGGGCAAGGCTGGTGGCACTGACCAATGGCGGAGCAATCCCTGACCAGTTCAATTACGATGTCATTCTGCAGCCGGAGGGCTACCTCATCGGCAACCTGAATGAAGACTTTGCTTTTGAAAGTCTGCCCGGTGATATTTTTCAGCTCGGCAACACACCCTATCGCTTCCTGAAAATCGAGCAGGGAAAAGTCTTTGTCGAAGATGCAAAAGGCCAGCCACCTAACATTCCATTCTGGTTTGGTGATGCCCCGGGCCGTACTGATGAGTTGTCTGATGCCCTGTCACGTTTACGACTGGACTGTGAAAAACATCTCGAACAGGGTATTGCCAATACCTGCCAGTGGTTTATTGAACAATACACTCTCAGCAGCGGTGCAGCACTCCAGCTGACTGAGTATCTCGCGGCGGGAAAAGCCGCCTTAGGATGTTTGCCAAGTAAAGAAACCATTGTCTTTGAGCGCTTTTTCGATGAAACCGGTGATATGCATTTTATCATTCACTCACCATTTGGCGCCCGCATAAACCGCGCCTGGGGGCTGGCATTAAGAAAGCGCTTCTGCCGAAAATTCAATTTTGAGCTGCAGGCCGCCGCCACCGACAACAATATTGTTTTATCTCTCGGCCCCACCCACAGTTTTCCACTGAAAGAAGTCGTCAACTACCTGAAGGCCGGTAATGTGCGGGAGATATTAATCCAGGCCCTGCTCGATTCGCCGATGTTCGAAACACGCTGGCGCTGGAACAGCAATATATCCCTCGCCGTGCCGCGTAACCGTAACGGTAAACGCGTGCCGGCGCAGTTCCAGCGCAATGATGCCGAAGACCTTATCGCGGTGATCTTTCCTGACCAGCTTGCCTGCCTGGAAAACATTGCCGGCAATCGAGAAATCCCGGAGCACCCGTTAGTCGAGCAAACACTGTCTGACTGTTTAAACGACACCATGGACATCAATGCCCTTGAGCAATTGCTTGAAAAATTACATAGTGGTGAGATTAAACTGGTTTGCTGTAATTTAACTACACCTTCGCCGCTGGCGCAGGAAGTCATTAATGCCAATCCTTATGCCTTTCTTGATGATGCGCCGGCCGAAGAGCGGCGTACCCTGGCAATACAGCAACGCCGCTATATCGACCCGGCTTCAGCCGCCGAACTGGGTACCCTCGACCCGGCAGCCATCAGGCGCGTAAAAAGCGAAGCCTGGCCGGATCCAGTCATCGCCGATGAACTGCATGACGCCATGGTGCTGATGGCGTTTATGACCGAAGCCGAGGCAGCAGCAGGCCCAGTTCAGAACGATGATAAAACTGACCTGGTCTCAGCAGACTGGTCTCACCTGTTTGAATCACTCATCGAGCAGCAACGCGTAACTTTATTAACGCTACCACACGGAGTAAAAGTCTGGGTCAGCGCGGAAAGGCTGGCGCTATTTATGTATCTGTATCCCGATGCAAGCGGCTCACCCGAGATTAACAGCCTGCCTGCAGAAATTGATCTGACTGACGAGCAAACAGATTCTCAGAAAGTACTAACCGAAATTATTCGCAGCCGCCTTGAATCACTCGGCCCGGTGACTGCCGAATCACTGGCAAAACCTCTGGCATTGACTGGCACGCAAATCGACCAGTGTTTACTCGCACTTGAACAGGAAGGCTTTGTTATTCGCGGCCAGTTTAGCCAGCAGCAACAGGTGGAATGGTGTGAACGCCGACTGCTGGCACGCATACATCGCTACACGGTGAAACGCTTAAGAAGCGAAATTGAAGCCGTCAGCCCGGCTGATTTCATGCGCTTTTTATTCAGCTGGCAACGTGTCACCGACCGCGGTGAAGGTATCGAAGCCTTAAGCGATATCATTGATCAGCTCGAAGGTTTTGCCATCCCCGCTAAACTGTGGGAGCAATCTATCCTGCCGGCAAGACTGGATACTTATATGACCAGCTGGCTCGATACCTTATGCATCACCGGCAGAATCAACTGGCTGCGTAAAACGCTGAGTGACAGCAAAATCGACAACAAAGACAAAACCCGTGCCAGCACCACCGTCAGCAACACGCCAATTTGCCTGATTAATCGGCAGTTTGTGCAGGTATGGAAACAGTTCTACAAAGAGAAGAATGGCCAGTCGAATAAACTCTCTGCCAGTGCCATCAAGATAAAGCAGCAGCTGGAACGTCACGGTGCTTCATTTTTTGAAGACCTGCTGCACAGCACTGGCTTACTGCGCACACAGCTTGAAAGCGGCCTGGCAGAACTGGTCAACCAGAGCCTGATCACGTCTGACAGCTTTGCAGGCCTTCGCGCTCTTCTTCTGCCTGCCAGCAAAAAGTCATCATCTCGTCAAAAAAGCCGGCTCAAACGTGCGCTTTCAAGCGGCTTCGAAAATGCAGGCCGCTGGAGTTTATTAAAAATGCCAGTGCAGACCAATCAGACTAATAATGTCCTGCATTCTGATAGCTACTGGATTGATATTGAATATATCGCCAATTCCCTGCTGAAACGCTACGGTGTCATCTTCAGAAAACTGCTGGAACGTGAAAGCGCTCTGCCGCCGTGGCGTGACCTGCTGTATGTACTCCGGCGTATGGAGGCCCGCGGAGAGATTCGTGGCGGCCGCTTTGTAGATGGATTCAGCGGTGAACAATTCGCCCTGCCGGAAGCGGTAAAATTAATCCGGCAGGTGAAAAAAGAAGAAACCAACGAAGACCTGGTTGCGATCTCTGCCAGTGATCCTTTGAACCTGACTGGCCTGATCACCCCGGGTCAGAAAATTCATGCGAAAACCACCAACCGGATTTTATATCGCAACGGCATTCCAGTCGCCGTTAGCCTCGCCGGTAAGATCAATTACCTGGAACAGTTTGACGCCAAAACACAATGGGAAATACAAAATAAACTGGTTAGATTGCATGCACCCGGTCACTATATAGAAATGCCGCACCGGCATAGTTAACAAATAAGCTATAACAGTTGCAGTAATATTAATCGCCCAGGTGTCACATTACCATCATGAAACTGTAATAGAACTGTCATCATTGCCTACTAGACTTCACTGCAACATCAATATCAGTGGAACCAGTTATGAAATACTCAATTCTTGGCCTGTCATTGATGTCTGCGTTAACAGCGGTAGCAATCGCCAGCACAGGCGCAATAAAGAACGTAGATGATGAAGCCTCTTTAATTGCAGCCTTTACAGCAGCAAATTCAAACAGCGGCATCTCTACTATCACGTTTAAACATAATGCTACGATACAGTTAACTGCCCCAGTGATTTATACAGGAACCCAACCATTAAAGCTGGTTGGCAACAAGACCACTATAGATGGATCTGCTGCTGGCAGCTTTACTCTTGATGGAAACCTGACGGCGATCACTTCGGATGGCACGCTGGTGTTTAATACATCGGCAAACATAGACATCAGCAATCTCACCGTTGCAAACAGTGCCACACGTGGAATAGTCATAAACGTACCAGGAGATGCAGATGGGGAGGACATCTCCGTCAACCTGTATAAAGTTGACATTCTCAATTCAGCACTTTATGGACTGCACATTGATGACAACGCCGATGAATTTGATGATGGAACAGCAGGTTCTGCTATAGGTGTTGATCTACGAATTACACGCTCATCGTTTATTGGAAATGGTACTGGTGCGATTGATTTTGACGGTATTCGCGTCGATGAGCGAGATGAAGGTGATATCAATGCAACTATTATATCGAGTCAGATTAACGGCAATGGCGGCGACGGCATAGAACTTGATGAAGCCGGAAATGGCGGTGTTTACGGTACCATGGTGCGCGTCTCAATGAACGGCAATGGTTTCTATAATGAAACAGACCTCGATGATGGCTTTGATATTGATGAGGCTGATGCAGGCGGAATTGAGTTTTCCCTTGTCAACGTTACTGTCAATGACAACAAGGATGAAGGCCTTGATTTTGATGAAGCCGGTGAAGGTACAGCTGAAGTCAAATTACGCAGAGTAAGTGCCCAGAACAATGCTGATGAAGCAATTAAAATCGATGAAGAAGATGAGGGCAATATTGAAATAACACTGTCAAGAGTCTCGGTGACTGGCAGTGGCGATGATGGCATTCAGTTTACCGAACTGGGTGAAGGAAAAATTGAAGGGAAGCTGATAAAAATTACCACATCAAACAATGCCAAGTACGGCATTAAAATGGAACAGTGGGTATTTGAAGATGAAGCCAGCCCTGCAGAAGAAGCTGGTGAAGTGGAAATCAAAAAAGTTATATTAAGTGGCAATGGAAGTGGTGACGAGATCGCGACCAACAATGTAACATTGAAATAATTATTAACCTTTGAGATGCCCTGAGCTGCCTGGCTATTTCTATTCAAGCCCTGCATGGCAGACATCTCTTCATTACTAATAATCAATATAGATGATAAAAATTTGATATGAATAGAATCAATCCAGACAAACTATTGCTTTCAAAATGGACAGCGGTCAAACCGCAGCAGAAAGAGCGGCATTTCATTGTCACCAAACTCATTCGTGCGGAAGATCAAACAGTCATCGCCTGTAAACTTGAAGCAGTGATCAATAAGAACTATCGTGAAATTGACTGGAAAGAACTCAAGAACAGAGACTGCTGGACGATGGGATGGGGTTAAAGCTAACTTCCTGAGCCCCTTATCTACCAATTGCCTGAGACCATCATGGTTAATGCTAGTCAATAACGATACTGTCAAGTCTAGCGGAGCGCGTACCCGGTATTGGCCGGTTATCCACGGCGTGATAGCTAAATACCACTGAGTACTTTGCCTGTCGTGTTTCATTCGCACCAGCAACATGAAAAGTGCGGCAATGAAACAGCAACACATCTCCCGCTTTTAAT
>JARFQI010000117.1 GCA_029287855.1 Arenicellales bacterium
CCATATACTCGCTGATTAATGAATTCCTTATCCTCCCAGCCGTTGTTGAATATGTGCCATAACATGCCCCAGATAATTGGCACATCTGAACCGGGACGGATGCGCAGAAATTGGTCAGCATGCGAAGCGGTGCGCGTGAAGCGGGGATCGATGACGATTAATGGTGCATTGTTTTCTTCCTTCGCCTTAAACACATGCTGCATCGATACCGGGTGTGCTTCACTAGGATTACCACCAATAATCAGGATTGCTTTGCTGTTATGTATATCATTATAGGAGTTGGTCATAGCACCGTAGCCCCATGTATTGGCCACCCCTGCTACTGTTGTTGAATGACAAATACGCGCCTGGTGATCTACATTATTGGTACCCCAGAGCGCAGCAAACTTTCTGAACAGGTAGGCCTGTTCATTGTTATGCTTGGCTGAACCCAGCCAGTATACAGAGTCTGGGCCCGACTGCTCGCGAATGCCATTCAATTTGTCTCCAACTTCATTGATCGCCTGGTCCCAGGAAATTTTTGTCCACTTCCCATTAACCAGTTTTGTTGGGTATTTAAGACGACGCTCACCATGACCGTGCTCCCTGACAGCAGCACCCTTTGCACAGTGAGCGCCATGATTGAACGGATGATCAAAAGCGGGCTCCTGTCCAGTCCAGACACCGTTCTGCACTTCGGCGATAATTCCGCAACCTACTGAACAGTGGGTGCAGATCGTCTTGATTTCATCGGTTTTTCCACCGGCACCGGCTTCGGCACTGGCCTGTGCCTTTTTCATCATTGCCGGGCTCAGGGTTGAAGCAAGGGCGGCTCCGCCAGCCATCAATCCTGAATTACGCAGAAATCCGCGTCGTGAGATAGCTCTGCCACCGCCTGCAGATACCGCTGACTGGGCTTTTTTGTTGTCTGTAACCTGATTCGAAGTTTTCGTCAATTTCATTACTGTTCTCCTGATTGCCCGGACACTTATTCAGCGGCTGTCTTATAGTAAGCTGCGACATGCTCCGTTAAGCGGTAGCCTTTGGATTTTTTTTCTGTATGCTCTGTCTCTGTCAGGGCTAATGCAGATGTAGATGTAGTTGCAACGATAGCGACACCCGCACCGGCAACAGCGCTGCTATGCAGGAACTTTCTCCGGCCGGTCTGTTTCAATTCTTGTTTTTTCATTTTTCTTCCTCCTGACAGGAATATTTGTCTAAATCAATTCAACTAAGACGATTACGCAGAGATAACGATACAGATCATCACTCAACGGATAAATAACGTTTTTCAATCTCCAGAAATGCGGCGCCGAAACGAGCAACTGCTTTGTAGAAAACTGCATTGTCTGCAGCAGACATCTCTGTAAAAAACTGCTTAAACCAGCTATTGATGTGCGACACAAAAAAAACACGCTGGGTATCAATACTGCTGCCATCCTGAATCAGCATGGCCATCACCTCACACAAAGCAGCAACATGATCTTCCGGTTCATGAACTTCCGCTTCGCGCTCGTAACCCAGTCGGTCAAGATCGTCACGCAGATCCCCAAGCGGCTTCTCCATAAGAAACCCGGTCAGATAAAATGACCCGTAAGGAAGCAGTTCTCCGCGCCCGATGCCGATAAACAGGGCATGATACTCATCGTTGACAGACTCAACGGAACACCTTTCAGCCGCGAGCCCCAGCAGGGACATCGATAGCGCCATTTCATCGCCGCCTTCATCAACACCGCTGAACTTAGCAACCTGACCCATCAACGCTGCATCGGGGACATCCCTCAACAAGGCAGCAAGCATCCCATAAGCTGCAGCGCGGTATTGCTGTTCCTGCTCAACCGGGTTTTCATTCCATTCTACGGCAAGCTGATCAACGGACTGGCTGCTATCTATGTCACTTGTCGATGTCTGCAATTCGGGCATTAAATTTCTCCTTCCTGTAATACTGCAATTAACGAGCCAACTACTAAATGAAAATAATGACCATTAAGGAACAAAAGTACTAACCCATGTCGGCCAGGTGGCCATAAAAGGCTTAATGTGTCACTCTGCCCCGGTCTATACCCTTGCCCATCATGTCATCATCCTGGATGACGTCGACGACTCGGCAGTCGTCACACATCTTTAGCCGCTGCTTCGAACGCTCATCGGTAAACATCCAGTGACCTTCCAGTTTTGCCAGCATATTGCTGATAACGGATTTGCTAGCAAACGGTTTACCGCACGAGACACAGCAGAACGGATCTTCTTCGTACAGCGTGGTAGTGCGGTTACGTGTTTCGCGGTTAAACAGCAGACGCGGAGTAATCGAGATCGCGTCCTCCGGACAGGTACTGGTACATAGCCCGCACTGCAGACAATTTGACTCTATAAAACGCAGCTGCGGGACATCCTGGCCACTCTGCAAGGCTTTTCCCGGACAGGCACTGACACAGGACATGCACAGGGTGCAGGCTTTATCATTGATTTCGGCTGTGCCAAACGGTGAGCCTGCGCTGAGCGCAGTCATCTGAGGCAATGACTTATTCATCGTTGCAAAAGCTTGCTCGTAGAGGGCATCAATGGCCAGAAAAACAGTTTGTCGCTTCCCTCCGGCTCCTGCGTACTTTGCTGGAGTGATCAGAGGCATCATCGACTGCACCGGCAGATTACGATTTACACGCTGAACTACACCTGAGGGATAACCAATGCCAGCTAGAATTTCATTGGCAGTGGTCAGCTGTTGATCAATCTCCTTACAGACCTGGTAGGGAATATTTCCGTCGTCAAGTATAAGAACACTGCGTGCTCCATAGGCGAGTGCGGAAAGCCAGACTTCTATACCGACACTGGCGAGCTCCTCAACGGTAACAGGAAGTAAATTGGCGGCAGATGTTTCCGGAATCGCCGATTCCATGGCATGGAAAACTATAACGGCTTCATCTCCCCCCTGCTCACGGTAAACCTTTAGAAGCCTACGCAGAAGTGCAAGCGTGTCATCAGCAGTTGGGTAAACATAGCGAATAGCGCCGCTTGGACAGACAGTAGCACATGCGCCTCCCCCCTGGCATAGATGAGATTCGACTTCAATCATCTCAGCAAGACTGCTGATTGCATCCGCAGGACAGGCGTCGATGCATCGCGTACAGGAGGTTATTCCGGACCGTCCATGAGCACAGATTGACGGCTCATAGTCAAAATATTTAGGCTTCTCAAAACTACCTGTTAGAGAAGACAGTTCGTCGAAAGCTGCCTGTAATTTTGCCCCTGATGTGCTGCAAGCGATATAGCCAGGGGGCTTTAAGGGCATATCCAATAGTGGTGCATCTGACAGGTCAATGACAAGGTCTGCCTTGATGCTTTCACTATCATCAAGGCTCTCTTCTTTGTTCGGGCTGACACCTGCCAGGTTAATCGTGAAGTTGCCAAGGTAGCCTTCGACACTAATTTTGCGCTGACGTATGCGTGTTGAAGGGACTCCACTTACCGAGACCTTCCCTTCCTGTATCAGGTGAGGCTTAAGCTCCCCATGCTTCATCGCTACGGCCAGTACTGTCGCATCACCGCCAATGATGGCTACAACTCCACGCGATTCATACTTGACCAGGCTGGTCGGCTGCACAGACATGGCCGATACCGCTGCAAGGGCAGCATCTCGGGCCTGCTGGTTGATTTCTTCAGTTGTCTTTGTCGGCATTGTGGTTCTCTATGTTGGGTTCATTTTCATAAGCGTGGCTGCTGTCAGCCACCTTGCTATCCGTATTGTCCTGCTCAGCAGCAGGCACTGGCGAGCCTGCTTTCTGTTCCAGATCAGCAGCGGCATCTACCGCAGGCGATTCTATATCTGCCAGTGATTCCTCTCCTTCCAACGGTACCTCTTCCTCTGCATCGCTGGCCGCTAAAGCTTCTTTTGCCATTTCCATCTGGTGCCGCATATCTGCTGTGACAACGTCCCCAAGTTTTTCAAAACTGGTGAAGTCATCATCATAATCATCCAGCCCATCGCGAGTATTGAACATCCCGCCGAGAAATAATTTACGCAATGCCAGGTTGCGCAGTTCATCACTTACTTTCGGAGACATAAATCCGCTGTAATCCGAGTCATTGTCAAGACTTTCAACTGCTGGCATATCACTGTCAGTGGGGAAATCTTCTTCAGTTAGTGCTGCATCGGAGGGCTCCTCATCAGAATCTGCTGCGATAAGGATTTCCTCCTCTGGACCCTCTAGCGGTTTTTCATCGATGCCGGTTTTTGCCCCATGCTTGCGGCGTGACCAGCGCGATAAAAAACCTTCTTCCTGCTGTGTTGGTGTATCTGTATCTGAATCAGTCATAACTTAAACCCCGGGCCTTCATGGCCCTCTTTCCGCCAGTCTTTGCGCTTACGCTTAACCCGTTTTTCAGGCATGTAATTCTGTAATACGAACTCCTCCATCCAGATGTAAAGCTCCGGAGGCATCGGCACAGTAAATGCCTCACCCTCGCACTCGAGGTAGGCATTTGCTTCATCGAAGCTTGGCGTGACAATGTAGGGCACAGGGACGCCATCATCATTATCGCGGGTAATGACATAGATGCCTGGATCGGGCAAGACGATGTTGTGGTAATAACTTTCACACTCATCAACATATAATGTGATGTTGAATCCCGAGTACAGCACCTGCTTCATACCGGGCTGATCATTGATCACTCGGGCACCGGTATCCTCATCAGTATCCCATTGCGTATCACCAGTCACACCGACAGCTGTCCAGACTTCGTCAGCCCAGATATTTGTAGTTTCTCGACGCTCCATGATGACAGCGACTGGCATACTTACTGGCAGGTTCTTTTTTCTTTCTTCCAGGGTAGGTGAAACAGGCATTGGTGCTCCTGAGCAACATATAAGGTATAGGTGAGTACACAAGTGCAAGTTGTGTGCCATGAAACATACGCATGCTGCACGCTGTCGATAGAACGTTAAGGTGGCTGCCCCCTGCAAGCACCCTGCACAGCCAGACTTCCAGCTATGGCGGCCATGAATAGCATTCATTTCATAGCAATGGGGCAAAATGACCCAGAATCATCCAGCAAAAGGTACAACATGTCCCAGTTAACCCCGGATATAGAAGGATAATTTCAGACAAATCTCAAATATTGTGTTTATCACAGGCGATGTTGAGGCATTCCTGGAACTGGAACACATCTTGCTACGTGATTAGGTAGGAAAATTATTCACCACAGATACACTATATATATGACAACAACAAAAACAGGTACAGGCAGTCAGCTCATTGACCGGTTTGGTCGCCGCATCGACTACCTTCGCATCTCTGTGACAGACCGCTGCGACCTGCGATGCGTCTACTGCATGTCAGAAGACATGCAGTTTGTCCCGCGTGCACAATTACTGACACTGGAAGAAGTGGCCCGCATAGGCAGAGTATTCAGCGAACTTGGTGTCAGCAAGATACGCATCACCGGCGGTGAACCGTTAACACGGCGGAACGTCATGGAGGTATTCAGGCAACTCGGCAAGCTTGATGAGATCAAGGACCTGACCCTGACAACCAATGGTTCTCTGCTGAAAAAATATGCCGGTGACCTGCACCGCGCCGGCGTCAACCGCATCAACATCTCACTCGACACCCTGCAGGAAGAACGCTTCAGCAGCATCACGCGTACCGGCAAATTGCATCGCACTATGTCTGGTATCGATGCAGCACTGAATGCTGGTTTTGAACGCATCAAGCTAAATGCTGTTATCCTCAAGAACCGTAATCATGACGAAGTCATCGACCTGGTTGAATTTGCTCATGATCGCGGCATGGACATCAGCTTTATCGAAGAGATGCCGCTTGGCGTCATTGGCGACCATGACCGTGCCGAAGCCTATATTTCCAGTGATGAAATACTCGACATACTCAGCCAACAGCATGAACTGCTGCCAACCACCGACAGCACCGGCGGTCCGGCACGCTACTACAGGCGCAGCGACAACGGTGCCCGTGTTGGCTTTATATCACCGCATAGCCATAACTTCTGCGATACCTGCAATCGTGTCAGGCTGACGGCAGAGGGACGTTTACTGCTTTGCCTGGGCCAGGAACACTCGGTTGATCTGCGCCGCGTGGTCAGGGCCAGCCCGACGGATGACGCACCATTACGAGAGGCCATTATTACCGCCATGGACATCAAGCCCAAAGGCCATGATTTTGACCTCAACAGCCAGCCGGTCATCTTCCGGCACATGAATTCCACCGGAGGTTGAGGCGCCTCGTGAGACTAAAGCCCGCGTAATCATGACTGAAAACCTTGAGGCCATAGCCAGCCCACCGCTTCCGCAGATGACCAACGCCGGTCTGCAGGCCTCCACTGCATTTACCGCCATCGATGAATTTGGTCAGCAACGCGAAGGGCACATTGCCGCCGAGCGTGCACTTACTGTCTACCTCGACAAAAAAGAAATTGTCACCCTGATGACGCTGGGCACCCAGCCGGAATTGCTAGTACTGGGATGGCTGAGAAACCAGCGCTTGTTGCCTGAGATTTCGCAAATCAAGGCGATACAGGTTGACTGGGAAACCGAATCAGCCGTCATCACAACACACAATGGTGTCGAAGATCTCGATGTAAAAATGGGCCGCCGAACCGTCACTACCGGCTGTGGCCAGGGAACAGTATTTGGCAGCCTGATGGATGACATCGACAAGATCAAGCTGCCACAGGTTCGAATTCGCCAGTCAACGCTGTACAGGCTGCTGCACACTCTCAGTGAACATAACGAAGTCTACAAACGCGCCGGTGCCGTGCATGGCTGCGCGTTATGCAAGGACCACCGCATGCTGCACTTTGTTGAGGATGTCGGCCGACACAATGCGGTGGATGCCATTGCCGGACAAATGTGGCTCAACGATACACAGGGTCATAACAAGCTTTTTTATACCACCGGCAGACTGACTTCCGAAATGGTAATCAAGGTCGCTCAGATGGGTATACCGGTATTGCTGTCACGCTCAGGTGTTACCGAGATGGGCCAGACGCTGGCGCAAAAGATTGGCGTCACCCTGATTGCACGCGCGAAAGGCAAGCACTTCCTTGTATATAACGGCGCTGAGCAGATTGAATTTGATGCCATACCGGAAAAGCGCCCAACCGCAACAACTGTCACTGAGCACCGGAGGCCCTGAATAATGTCAGCGGTATTACGCCCGGAAACTGATGTCTTCATGAGTGTCAGGCAGGTTGCCGAATACCTGCACCTGAATGAAAAGAAAATCTACGCGCTGGTCAACGAGGGCATCATACCGGCGACCAAGGTGACAGGTAAATGGATGTTTCCGCGTGAACTGATTGACCGCTGGATGCTTGATTCCTCACACGGCGGCCTGTTAACCGACAGGCTGGTGATTGCCGGCAGCGATGACCCGCTGCTTTATCGCATTATTACTGAATTTGCCCGTGACACCGGCGCACATGCCCTGATCAGCTACACGGCAACCGGTACACGGCTGGGTCTCGACCTGCTGCAGTCACAGCGTGCTGATGCCTGCGGCATACACTGGGGACCGGCAAGTGAGAGCCACACCCGTCACCCCGCCCTGCTGCGCCAGTATTCACAGCATCACGGTTGGGTGCTGATTCGCGCCTTTCGCCGAGAACAGGGGTTGATAGTCAGCCCGCCGGTACTCAACTACACACAGGACATCGACAAACTGTTTGATCGCCAGTTCCGCTGGGCACTGCGGCAAAACGGCGCAGGGGCACAACGATACCTGATGGAGATGCTCGGTAAACACGGCCTTAACGTCAGTGCATTGAAGTCAGAAGTGACCGCCCTGTCGGAACGCGAAGCGGCGGCCGCGATTGCCATGGACCTTGCCGATGTTGCCCCTGGAGCAAAGTCAGTAGCGGCAGAATTCGGCCTCGGCTTCATATCATTCGGCTGGGAATCGTTTGACTTCGTATTGCCACGGCCAATCTGGTTCCGGCGCCTGTTCCAGGACCTGATCGCGCGCCTGCACAGCGGCCAGAGCCTGGAACTGGCTGAAGAACTCACCGGTTACGATTTAACGGACTGCGGGCAGTTGCTATGGGGGGATGACTAGTCTGCCTGATACTTCCCGAATGCCTGATGATTATCAGCATTAGAGATAGTTGCGAATACCTCTCAATCAATTGACACGGTTTTTAGATTTACTATAGAACCTGTTGCCTGCTGACCTCACTATCACGCTCTATAGCATGTAATTGCTTAATGATGGTTTCTTCATCCTCTACCAGTTCAGGTTCAGTCAACAGCCAGATGGTAAAGCATGCACCTTCACCCGGTGATGACTGTACTGTCAGGTTACCGCCGTAGCGGCGAATCAGGCCATAGCTTACTGAAAGTCCCAGCCCTGTCCCCTCGCCCTGCATCTTCGTGCTGTAAAACGGATTAAACACCCTGCTCATTGTCACTTCGTCCATTCCTGTCCCATTATCTTCGACACTTATAGCAACACCCTTGTCTGTCCAGTCTCGCGTAGTGATTCGTATCCGACCACCATTCGGATCAATGGCATGTATCGCATTCACAAGCAGGTTGACGACAACCTGTTTGAGCTCCTGCTGATTGATGCGAATATTTCGGCCTGCGTTCAGCTCCAGCTGAATGTCAAAGCGAAATTTGTTCTGATAGTGGCTGATCAATTTCAGTGTCTGGTGAACAAGTTCGTTGACATCGACCTCGGCCATGTAGCCGTCATAGTCCTCAGGATGGGTATAATGCAGGAGGTTATTGATAATTTCCTTGATGCGGTAGATTTGTTCTATGATCAGATCAACTTCGTGCTGCACGGGTTGAATAGCTGAGCCCAGTTCATCGACCAGCACGTCTATATTGCCCAGCATGACTGCCGTTGGGTTGTTTATTTCGTGGGCGACGCCTGCAGTCAGCTCACCCAGGGCTGCGAGTTTCTCGGCATTGACCAGCTTCTGGCGGGTTTCCTGCAGGACGCTAATGGTTCGATGCAGGTCTTCATTTTTCTGCTGCAGCTCAGCTGTGCGCTCATCTACTTTATGCTCAAGCTGATCTGCTGAGGCAAGAATTTCCTGATTCCGCTGATGCAGCAGATCCAGCATGGCATCAAATTCACTGGCAAGCACACCAATCTCATCGCGCGAAGCCACCTCCCCTATACGGGTCAATTTGCCTTCGCGGGTTGCCTGCACAACACTGCTCATATCTTCCACGGGCCTGAAGATTGATTTCGCCCCGCGTATTGCGACCAATGATGAAATCAGCATCAAGGCGAGGAACATCAAGACCAGAATCGCCAGCGCTTTCCACAAGGCATTTCGGTACGGGCTTTCCAGGTAACCTGCATACAACATGCCGACTCGATTACCGTCAATATCGAGAATCGGTTCATAGGATGAGATGTACCAGTCATTGACAACAAAGGCGCGATCTATCCACTTTCTGCCCTGATCGAGAACCTGGGTTCGAACTTCATTCGAGACCCGCGTACCAAGTGCCCGCTCACCGGGGCGTAATGGAACATTGGTTGAAATCCGTACATCATCAAGAAACACCGTCACTGTTCCGATACTGCCCGCGGGCAAACTGCCCGGCCCGTAAACCAGGTCACGTATGGCATCAACAAAACCAAAGTTAGCATTCAGCTGGACACCGCCGTCGAGTATCGCCATCAGTTCACCGCGGGAGTCCTTTACCGGGTACAGGGCACGAATCATCATCGCACGGTCTTCTAACGAACGTGTTGTTGGCCTGGCGCGGGGTGTTTCCAGCAGTGGTAGTTCTACCGAGCTGGCAAGTGATTCATCCAGTTTGCGAAGATCTTCGGCACTGAATATTTCAACACCGACAGTCGGGTGGCCCTGTGCTGCGCTCAACAAGGATGACGAAGAACGCCTTTCGCGGGCATCTGAATCTTGCTTTACATCTCCTGCATTGCCATTTATGTGAATCACGTTCAGATAGCTAAAGCCTGCTTCCAGTTCGACTGCCAGCAGTTGTTCATCTATACCCTGGTGGTTATCGATTTCAAGCGCAGTCCTGAAGGCATAGGATTCCGCCAGCGTACCAAGCCGGTCCAGGTAATCCTGCTGCATACGCATGAAAACATCATCGGCAACACTGAGATCTGAATTGACCTTGATGTAAAGCTGGTCATAGGTAAAGTTAGCTCCCCAGTAGATCGCCACGGCTAGGGCGATGGGCATCATCAGGAGAATCGGGAACAGCACAAGAACCAGCAGCTTGTAGCGAACCGTGCCGCGAACTGCATTTATTATGCGGGCAATAATACCCATCGGTGCATCGCTTACTCGGCTGAGCGCCAGGCCTGAACCTTGCGCTCAAGCGTTTTACGCGAGACACCTAGCAGCCTGGCAGCCGCAGATTTATTGCCGCCTTCCATATCCAGTACTTTCAGAATATGACGTTTTTCAATTTCTTCCAGCAACAGCACGTCTGATCCATCCGTTAAGCTGGTGACTTTGCCAGTAGCAGAGATTCCTTTCAGGCACTGATCGGGTGCCTGGTCAAGCAACAGGCAGCGCTCGATGACATTCTTGAGTTCACGTACGTTGCCCGGCCAGGAGTAGCTGCGCAGCTGCACCAGTTCCCGGTTGCTCATCTGGTGTGGAGGCACCCCCATGTCAGAAGCCATTTTCTGCATGAAGAAATCAACCAGGTCAGGTATGTCTTCAAGCCGCTCGCGTAATGTCGGCATGCGCACGGTGACGACATTCAGCCGATAAAACAGGTCCTGGCGAAAATTTCCGCTCTCGACTTCTTCACTGAGATCACGGTTGGTGGCGGCAATTATTCGGACATCAACCGGCAGTTCGTGGTTCGAACCAACCGGCCTGATGGTTTGCTCTTCCAGTACACGCAGCAGGTGTACCTGCATAGGTAATGGCATTTCACCGATCTCATCAAGAAAAAGGGTGCCGTTATTGGCATAGGTAAAAAGGCCTTCGCGTACCTGGTGGGCACCGGTAAACGCCCCCTTGACGTGACCGAACAATTCGCTTTCCATTAGCTCGGCAGTAATAGCACCGCAATTAATCGGTACAAAACTTCCGCTGCGTCCGCTCCATTGATGGATAGCACGCGCAGCAAGCTCCTTGCCTGTACCTGATTCACCTTCGATAAGCACTGTTGTTGGCATCGGTGCAATACGCTTGATGACTTCGCATACATTTTTCATCGTCTGGCAATGGCCAACCATGCCACTGTCATGCAGCTGTTCTACCTCACGCCGGAGCACGACATTTTCACGCAGCAATTGCTGGCGCTCCATGCAGCGCTCAACCGATGCCATGATCTGATCCATGCGAAATGGCTTCAAGATAAAATCAGCTGCACCGGCGCGTAATGCATCAATCGCTGTTTCGACACTCGCATGGGCAGTAATAAAGATGACGGCCATAGTCCCGCCCTGTTCCCGCAATTGAGTAACCCAGTCGAGACCGGACTGACCAGGCAGCCTGATATCGGCAATGATCAGGTCGAAATTGCAGCGCTCTGTCAGTGCAATTGCAGTAGGTATATCTTCCGCCAGTTCCACCAGCCCAAAGCGTTTCTGCATCCCTTTTTGCAGAAAACTCCTAATGCCTGGCTCATCATCAATGATGAGTACCGCCTTCTGTTTCAGTGACGGGTTCTGCACTTCACTACTAACAACAGCCTCTGTTTGATTAATATCCTCATTCTTTAGTGCGTATTCAGCCATCAATCTATATCCTGGTTATATGGTTACCCTTGTTTTAATCATTATGTGTCGCGTTGAACACAGCCGAAGCAGGAGAACAAGTACTCAAGTCGTATTTAACTTTGTGAACCGACAAAATTGCCTGCAGTATGCGGCAAACCGTTTCATAAAACCGGTTACACCTCTCTGTCCAATGTTCTACTCTGAATCCTTGTCTTTCGACCTCTATCTCGCA
>JARFQI010000167.1 GCA_029287855.1 Arenicellales bacterium
CAGGGTGAAATTGACTGCATCCATCCGTGCAAGGTAGTGACTATGGTCACCCATTCCATGTGTCTGACCTATCCTGGGCGAGCTATGCCGGTGTATTGCTGCCTGTAGTGGCGGTAGACAGGTAGAAAAAAAGTCCATCACAAAAAAGCTTCCTTTTCTGAGCTGATGCCGAAGCGGTTTGCTGGCAAGCGTGCTGAAAACAACGACCTGGTGAGTATCATTTTTTGCGGCTTCTAACCGCTCAATGACGGTGGCCAGTTTTTCCTCTGTGTCGATATATGGCAGCATAGTGAACTGGCAATCATCCTGATCGAACTGTGTAAGCAGGCTTCTGCCGAGGGCCTCAGCAGTGATGGCGGTACGATCTGAGATAAAGAAAACCTCGAGGCTAATCTGCTGTTCAAGTTCCATGCTTATATTTTCTGTCGAAAGTGAAAAAGTATAGTCAGCGCACTCTGGATACTGGATTGTCTCTTAGCGTTTGACTGCTCAGGGGTTATTCCGCTGATCCATATCCGCCACCTCCCGGTGTCCTGATAAGAACTGATCCTCCTGCGGCTATATTGAATGCACTGCAGGCAGGAAGAAGATGTTTGATACCTTCCGGGTCAATATACCAGTTTTCTCCACGATTGCCCGAATTTCCGCCAGCAAGACCAAAAGGGTCCGTTAGGCGACGGTTAGAGAGTATTGAAACCTGGGTCGGCTGATTAAATCGAAGGCAACGCTCAACGCCATTACCACCGTGATATTTACCACTGCCGCCGCTGTCAGCTCGCAGGCGGAAATATTCCAGCAACACAGGAAAACGCTGTTCCAGGATTTCAGGATCAGTCAGGCGTGAATTGGTCATGTGTGACTGCACAGCACTTGTGCCATCATGAATAGGGCCTGCTCCGGTTCCACCACAGATGGTTTCATAATACTGATAGTTTTCATTTCCGAAGGTGAAATTATTCATAGTTCCCTGTGATGCTGCCATTACACCCAGTGCTGCAAACAGGCAGTCGACAATAACCTGTGATGTCTCAACATTTCCTGCAACCACGGCTGCCGGAAAATCCGGATTAATGACAGAATGCGCTGGTATGCGTATCTCAAGTGGACGCAGACAACCTTCGTTCAGTGGTATATCTTTGTTCACCAGGCAGCGGAAAACATAAAGCACCGCAGCTCGGCATACCGCCGCCGGGGCATTAAAGTTTGAAGATAACTGATCTGATGTTCCGTTGAAGTCGATGATTGCTGACCGCTGTTTGTGCTTGATTTTTATTTCAACGTTTATTTTTGCCCCGTTATCCATGGCACAGGAAAACTGCCCATCGCTGAGAGTGCCTAGAGTGTCCCTAACAATCGCTTCCGCATTGTCCAGTACGTGGGCCGTATAATTAGAGACCATTTCTGTACCAAATTCCTCAAGCAATTTATGCAGTTCGCTAATGCCCTGATGATTGGCAGCAAGCTGTGCGCGTAAATCTGCAATATTCTGTTCTGGTTTGCGTGCCGGATACTCGCCCTCGGCCAACAGCTCTGTCAGCAGTGCTTCATCAAACCGGTAGTCCTTAACAAAACGTAGATTGTCGAGCAGGATGCCTTCTTCAGTAATGTTCTTGCTGTTGGCAGGCATAGAGCCGGGCGTGATGCCGCCGATATCGGCATGATGCCCACGTGAGGCAACATAGAACAGCAGTGAGGCTGTATCCTGATCATTGTTTTGCTGCTCAAATACGGGCGTGATGACCGTAATGTCCGGCAAGTGGGTGCCGCCCTGGTAAGGGTTGTTGAGGATGTAAGAGTCACCATCGTTGATATCATCTTTGTACTTCTCAATCACTGCACGCACTGCGTCAGACATTGAGCCAAGATGGACAGGAATGTGCGGGGCGTTGGCAATTAGATCGCCCTTCGCCGTGAATAAGGCACAGGAAAAATCCATGCGTTCCTTGATGTTGACTGAATGACTGGTACGTTCCAGCACCAGGCCCATTTGTTCAGCAATGCTCATAAAGCGGCGATTGAAAATTTCCAGCAGGACCGGGTCAGCCTGCAGGCTGGATATTTTTGGCAGGGTAGATGACTGGCTGGCAGCACGTTTCAGGAATATCGCCATGTCACCCAGAACCTCCGCCTTCCAGCCAGGCTCAACGATAAGTGTGCCCGTATTTTCAGTGATAATTGCAGGGCCTGATATGCTATGGCCGACAGGTAATTCTTCTCTGCTGTACATATCAGCGTGATGAATTTTCCCGCCGCTAAAGAACCTGGTTTCAGCGGGTTCAACTGCCTGGTCAGCATAATGAAAGATTCGTTCTGCTGGGCTTTCTGCCTCGGTAGATACAGTAACACGCATGCTTTCGATTATGATGTCGCTGGACGGATCCGAGTAGCCGTACTGCTGGCGATGGGCAATTGTAAAAGATTTATCTAGCTCATCAGCATCTGCTGAAAATGGCAGCTCCAACGTGGTATCAGAGCCCGGGTAGCGAAGAAACAGGCGTGCGGTCGTTTGTATGCTGGCACAGTCTTCCCCCTGCCGCTTAAGGTCTTCCAGGCACTGATCTGCCAGTCGCTTGAAGTGTTGCTGCAAGGTATCCTGGTTTGTCATCGATAAGATTCGATCTACCGCAGTTTCATGCACCGTGCTGACATCTGCCAGTCCGATGCCATAGGCTGAGAGGACTCCTGCCATCGGATGGCAGTAGATAGATTTGATGCCCAGTGCATCGGCCACCAGGCATGCATGCTGACCCCCTGCGCCACCAAACACACAGAGCGTGTAGTTCGAGATATCGTAGCCTCTCTGCACTGAAATTTTCCTGATTGCCTGCGCCATATTTTCGATGGCGATAGTAAGAAAGCCCTCGGCTATGTGTTGTAGCTCTGTATCCGGGTCACCTGTTTTGGTCAGCAGGTTTTGACAGGCGAACTGAGCAAATTTCACTGTTACTTTTTCTGCATCAAGCCTGAGGTCGCCTTCAGGGCCAAAAACAGCAGGAAAATGATCCGGCTGTATTTTTCCCAGCAGCACATTGCAGTCCGTTAATGATAACGGCCCGTTACGTCGGTAGCAGGCGGGGCCCGGGTTCGCCCCGGATGAATCTGGGCCGACCTGAAAACGTCCATCGCTATAGTGCAGAATTGAACCGCCGCCGGCTGCGACGGTATTAATTCGCATCATCGGGGTGCGCAGGCGGACACCGGAAATGATCTGTTCTGACTGATGTTCATAGTCGCCGGCATAGTGCCAGACATCCGTTGAAGTGCCACCCATGTCGAAGCCGATCAGGCGATCAAATCCTGCACAACGTGCAGTTTCAACACCACCAACGACGCCGCCGGCAGGTCCCGATAGAATGGCGTCTTTGCCGCGAAATGAGCGCGCATGACATAGGCCGCCAGTCGATTGCATGAACAACAGAGGGATTTCTCCCAGCTCATTCTGCACCTGCTTAACATAGCGACGAAGAACCGGTGACAAGTAGGCATCGGCAACGGTAGTGTCACCCCGTGAGATCAATCGCGGTAATGGGCTGCTCTCTGAGGACAGTGATATCTGTTCGAATCCGCACTGGGCGGCGAGTTCTGCGATTATCTGCTCATGCTGCGGGAAGTGATATCCATGCATCAGGACGATTGCAATAGATCGAAAACCGATCTGGTACGCAGCACTCAGGGCTTTCAGGCAGCTGTCCTTATCCAGCAGGCTTTCAACACTGCCTGATGCTGTAATACGCTCAGGGATTTCAATGACATGACTGTATAGGCGATCAGGTAATTTTATATTGAGGGCGAAGATATCAGGCCGGTTTTGTCCTCCTATGCGAAGGGCATCTGCAAAACCTTTAGTTATGGCAAGAACTGTTGGAGTGCCTTTGCGTTCCAGTAACGCATTGGTCGCCACCGTAGTTCCCATGCGCACACTGTCTATCTGTCCTGCAGGGATTGCTGCCGAGCTGCTCAGCGACAGGATATGCCGTATGCCGGCAATTGCT